>ONWQ01000147.1 GCA_900321565.1 uncultured Eubacteriales bacterium | reverse complement strand
CCGAAGGGGCCTGTAAAGGAGTACAGGGCGGTGGAGATGGTAACAAACTTGGTTTTATCCTGAAGATACAGGTTGGCGGTATAGTATTCATTGTATACGCCGATTCCCTTGAGGATCATGACGGTTACCATGGCCGGCCGCAGAAGCGGGAACAGGATACGGAAGAAAACTCCGTAATAGGTGCAGCCTTCCAGAATGCCGGATTCATCCAGAGATACCGGCAGGTTCTCAAAGTACTGCAGGAAGATATAGATGGATATGACGTCCGTACCGCATTGCAGCAGGATATACCCGAACAGGGAATTGATCAGGTTGAACCGGTTCATGATCTGGTAAATGGTCACCTGCATGGCAATGCCGGGGATGAGCGTGGCGAACAGGAACAGGTTCCGGATCAGCCTGTTGCCCGGGAATGCAAAACGGTTGAGCACATAGGCCAGCATGGAGCCGATGAGCACGGAGAAGAGAACAACCATGATGACCACGAAGAAGGATGTCAGGAATGCCTTACCCATGTTGCCGTCTGTCCAGACTGTGGCAAAGTTCGAAAAGTTGAACGGATTCTTTGCCAGGGACATGGGGGCTGAGAGAGCATATTCCTCATCCGTCTTGAATGCCACGATCAGGCAGGAATAAATGGGCAGGATGGCAATAAAGGAAGCCAGAAGCAGGGACGCATACTTGACAAACGTGGCAAGCGTCCGTGTTACGCGCTGTCCCGCTGTAAGAGACGGTTTGATTTCAGGATTCTTGATCACAGTCATACTTTCCGCCTCCTTAATGCTTGGCCTTTACGGTCTTGAGTTTCTTTGCCTTCTGCGGTACGTCATCCACGCCTTCCTTGAGTACATAGCGGAAGAACAGCTTCTGCAGAATGGTGAAAATGATAATGATCACCATCAGCACCACAGCCATGGCACATGCAGTACCTACCTTCTGGTCAACATACGCGGTCTGGTGCATCTTGATGAAGTAGGTTGCAGTACCGGATGCGCCACCACCCATGATGACATACGGCGGCTCAAAGGCGGACAGAGAACCGGTAATGGACAGGATCAGGTTCAGCATGACAATGGTCTTGATGGAGGGAAGGATAATGTACTTGAACTGTTCCCACCGGCTGGCACCGTCCATCTCAGCCGCTTCATACAGGGATGTGTCTACGGACATGATTGCGCCGATGAACATGACCATATTCTGTCCCATGTACCGCCATACGGATGTGGCCACCAGGGACCAGTTATTGATGTTCTGATCCCGCAGCCAGTAAGGCAGGCTTTCTGCCTGGAACCCGAGTGCCGAAAGCACGGAGTCAAGCACAAAACCACGGGTGTAGAAGAACTTGAAAATGAAACCGATGGCAATGCCGTTGATCAGGTAGGGGAAGAAGATCAGTCCCTTGTAGATATTGCCGCCCCGTGTCCTGAAACTGAGGAGCGTGGCAAAGTACAGAGCGAGACCCAGCTGTACCATGGCACCGGCCATGTAATACAGAGAGAGCAGCATGGCTCGGAAATAGTCATCCTTGGTGAAAATGCGCAGATAATTCTTCAGCCCGACAAATCCGCGGACCTTGGTATAGCTTCGGTCATACAGACTGAATTCGATCATCTTGCCGAAGGGAATATAGGTGAAGATCAGCAGCAGGAGCAGGGGGATGAGCGCAAATGTGACGATCACGAACCATTTCTGCACCCGGGGGATGGAAAACCACTCCTTGAAGGTACGCGGCCCCTGATTCAGCGCCCGTGCGTGAACAGACATATGACGCCTCCTTTACGTGCCGGAGAGGAAAGCGGGGCGGGTTACTGCCCGCCCCGCATGAATGCTTGATTGATTACTGGTTTACTTCCACGCCCAGATAATCCTGTGCGTCACTCCAGCGGGTATTCCAGTCTTCCATGATCTCATCAAAGGTCTTGGTGCCATAGAATGCATTCTCGATGATCTGCTGAACCTTCAGGTCGCCGCCATTGTTGAAACGCAGCTCGCTGTCAGAGTTCAGGTCATTCAGCAGGGTTTCCTCGCCGGGCAGGGCAGGCAGGTCAGAAACAAACTCAATGCCGTCGAAAGCAGCGTACAGGGCCGGATATTCACCCTTCTTGTCGATCGGGATGCCACCTTCGGTGTAGGTGAAGCCGGACATTTCGGTGAGGTACTTCACATACAGCATGGCAGCAATCTGGTTCTCTTCGCTGGACTTGTTATTGATGGCATAGCTGTAGTCCGCGCCGGCGGAAGCATACTGCTTGCCTTCCACAGTGATCGGGAAGCTCATGTAGCCGATATCGTCACCGTTGGGGCCGGCTTCGACCATCTGGCTGTATGCCCAGGAACCCAGGACCATGCAGCCGATCTTGCCGGAGTTGATCATACCCTTGCAGCCTTCCCAGTCAGTGGTGGTGTAGTCGTCTTCAATCAGGTGCAGAGCAGCTGCATCATAGAGGACCTTGTATACAGCATAGGGGCCATAACCCTTGCCGTTATCGGTGAAGGGGTTCTTCATGTGCGGCAGCTTCTGGTTAATGAAAGCAGCGTCACCGGTGGCAGATCCGCCGATGTATGCGTCCCATGCACCCATGGTCCAGCCAGCGGCATAGTTGGTGTACAGCGGGATGGCATCCGTGTTATCCCGGATCGCCTGGAGCGCTGCGATGAACTCGTCCGGAGTCTTGGGCAGCTCAGTGATGCCGGCCTTTTCAAATACAGCCTTGTTATACACGATGCCCTGTGCGTTACCGGTGGAAGGAATGCCATAGGTCAGGCCGTCCCAGGTGTTCTGGTCAGCGAAATTATAGATCTCGGCAATTTCCGCTTCTGTGCCATAGGGCAGGAAGTAGGTGGGCAGTTCGTCCTTGTCCAGTGCCGGAATGCCCATGATGTCACCCCAGTTATCGCCGCCGGTCAGACGGGTCAGGGATTCCTGAGCATAGTCGGTGATCAGGTCATACTCAATGGTGACATTCGGATACATGGCAGTGAATTCTGCGATGTACTGAGGAATCTTGGTGTCCTTCAGGTCAGTGCGGTGATTGAGTACCTTCAGGTTGGCGGTAATGTCAGTGTAGCTCTCGCCGACAACCAGATCCTTGTAGGCGGGCAGTTCAGCATGTGCTACAGCTGCCAGGGACAGCAGCATCATGGACGCCAGAATCAGAGACAGAAACTTTTTCATGGTACATCCTCCTTATATGAAATTGATCGAACCGTTGACGCGTCTCCGCGTCGTTTCGGTCACATTATATGTTAAGTCGACAATAAAGTAAATAGTAAAGTTACAATTTAAGTGATAAAAATAATTTATAGACCATATAAAATTGCTTAATAAATTAATGCACAAAAAAAGAAGCAGGAAGCCTGCTTCTCAGAAGTCGGGGGTGGAATCAGTTTCTGTCCTGTGGTGCACTGCAGCGCAGGCCTGTATTCAGGTCCATCACGGAATCCCGCTCCACCAGCCATCCCCCTACCAAGGTACGCAGAGGACCTTCCATGCCGAACCGGATCCGGGCCTGCAGACGGCGTACGGTCACTTGGGCCATGCGCTGCTGGTCAACAGCATAGGTCGTGATGGGACGGGCACCCGGCCCGTAGACATAATTGTCAAAGCCTGTGATGGAGACATCTTCCGGTACGCGGTGCCCGTTT
>ONWQ01000153.1 GCA_900321565.1 uncultured Eubacteriales bacterium | reverse complement strand
CGTCATCCAGATGGATGGGATATACGAAGTGCGGGCCAATGTGGAAACCGATCCGGCCTTTGGTGAAGCGCTGGAAGAGGCGAAGCGAGCAGGCGTGGAAATCCTATTTCTGCCGTGTCATGTAGAGACGGACGCGCTGACCTTCGTTTCGAATAGCGATCACATCACACGGGAACAGGGAGAGGCGCGAAGATGAAAATCACCCTTGACGAATTGTGCAGGAAAGTCGAGCAGGCCGAGCCCCATGCCCGGTGTCATCCGTTGCCTGATGGAGATCAGGCTGTTGTGACATTTGACAATCGTCCTGATACCCAAATCAATCTGCTCATACCAATGGCGCAGCGGCAGATCCGTGAGGGGTATCTTGACTTTGACCTGTACACAGAATTGCTGTTCACGATCAGAAGCCTTGCGTCAAAATAGAGATTCGAAAATCACAAAAGGCGCATCCCTCTTCTTCTCTTAAACCCTTTCAATCCAAGGCACTATCTGGTATAATGACAGTATGATTCAAGCGGAGCGTGACCGGAGATGGCGAGCAAGAAGCAAACGCGCGACAGGTGCCGAGTCTGGGAAATCCAGTCTCAATGCGAGCATAATGGCGAGGCAATCTGGACAGAGGAGATCGTTAAGCAGTTCGTAGACACCCTGCTTGAAAAGCGAAAAGACAAAAACGGAAATACTACCGTGCGCTTTGCCTGGTGCAATCATGATAAAGATGATTATATAGAGGAATCCATCCGGGCGCTCAAGGAGCGCGACCCTGATGCAACGGCAAAAGTAGGTGATAAACGTCCTGCACACATCCATCTTATGCTGGAGTTTCATGACCCCATCGCCAGAGATACATTATTCAAATTAGTCAAAGAGGTGAGTCCCAATTTTGACATATATTTCATCCGAAAACCTAATGCTCCAAGGCATCAATTCCTGGCAATGATAACCTATCTAACCCATTGCCGTGCCGGTGAACAAAAAAAGGGGAAACATCTGTATAAGGACAACGAGGTTCACCACAACCTCGACGACTATCGGGAAGAAGTTGACAGGTACCTGAAACTCGTAGGCGAAGCCGATGGCGAGCCTCCAGAGAAGAAAAAGAGCCAGCGAGCCGTAGCAGAGGAGATGATCGACCAGCTTGAGCAGGGCGAGATCACTCTGGAAGGGGCCAAAGAAAAATCCAAGGATCAATTCGGCTTTGCCTTCTTTCTTCATCATGAAAAAGAATTCCGCCTTGCGCGGGCCGAGTTCATCAAGAGCAAATATGTGATGAAAACGCGCGCCAATTACTATATCTTCGGCACGTCCGGTTCTGGTAAATCCACATTATCTCAGCGACTGGCCATGGCTCTGTTTCCTGATCTGTCAGAGCATGAGTGTTGCTATACCGTAGGTTCCGTAGGGGTGCGCTTCGACGATTACGAAGGGCAGCCTGTCATCCTGTGGGAAGACGCGCGCGCTGATCAGCTGCTGAAGGAGTACGGCCCTGAAGGCATCCTGAATCTGATGGAGCTCAGCCCCAGAAAGCGCGCCTACAATATCAAATTCGGAAACGTGACGCTGATCCACCAAGTCAACATTTTCACGTGTACCGAGCCCTTTGAGGACTTCGCGACTGCTCTGCTGACCATAAAAGACGCCCATGGGAAAGTCATTAAAACGGAGGATATCGAGCAGGTTCGCCGTCGATTTCCTGTGGTTATCAATATTTGCCAAGATAATCATCAATTGGAAATCTGGCGAAACATAAAGCTGTTCGACGATGGAAAAAAGAGATCGTCGTTCAAAAAATACGCGATTGTGCGCAATGTGAATATCGGCGCGCTTCTCAGGAAATTTTCAGGCGCTGCCTTGGATAAAGCGTTCGGGATCATTGCAGCTCCTTTTGTCAATCTACATAAGGAATTCATGGAAAATTTCAGCGGAGACACAAAGCTGGAAGACGAGATCTTTGCTCCTGAGAACATCTCGGTAGTAGAAGGCTATGACAATTTGGAAGCCGAAGAGCAAAGGCCCGACTATACAACCTACATCGAACTCTGCAAGAAAATGATGTACGCTTATCAGATCGATGAGCCGCTCACAGATGAAACCGTTGACGCTGACAGCAATACTGAATCTGAAACAGATGATATGTTCCAACCTCCCGCACCGTCCATTGAAAGATTCGGTCCTTATAAGGCAGAACACGGATGGCGCCTGGGCGATGCATTAAGCGGTGACTACGCCGGAGCCTATTGCCCGTTTACTTATGAACAGTGGTGTGGCATGGAAAAACCGATCGACCTCGATTATAATGGATTCGTATCCGAAGATTCTCCTGAAGACAAAGACGAAGATCAGGAAAACAGTAATCCCTATCGGAACGAAGATTTGGATCTCGCAGAAGAATACGGAGAAAAAGAAAAGCATATTGCCGGACGCAGGCAGGAACTTGTGGAATATCTCAAGGCAAAAAAAACCGGTGAGAAGGCAGTGCTGCCGGAAGGATTGACAGAAGAGGATGCGGATTATGTCAATGAAACATTGACTGAAGAGGAATTACTATACGTCGACAATGATTCTCCTGATGATATCAAGGAAACTGAACAGACGGATAAGCCGTGGGTTGGCGAATATGTGAATGCACTTCGCGCCGCAGCGCAGGAGTTCATGGCGACGAGAAGCGAGGAGACTTTGAAACGCTGGATCGGATGTCTGTTCGAAAAATTAGACTATAAAGGTGTCCACGATAACGTAACTGCGTGGGCCTGTGTGTGCGAATGCTGGTATGCTATAAGAGCTGCATGTATCGAGAGCGGCATGGCTCGAAATGCGACGGAGTGGTATGGCCTGTATCAAAGGTTGAACAGTGAATGCGTGCAAGAGAATGAGGACGAGGAAGCTGATGACGGCGCACAAGGCAAAGAGGAACCGCAGAATCTGAGCGACGGAAAAGATGAGGATTCTGCACAGACTGACGACGATACAGCGGATAGATGCGGCCAAACAGGTACAAACGCGTCGACAGGCGATGACTCGCAGGCCAATGAAAATCAGGCTGATGAGGATGCCGCGCAAGAATAAGTGCAGGGATATCGGTAGCCCCCGAGCAATTCG
>ONWQ01000092.1 GCA_900321565.1 uncultured Eubacteriales bacterium | reverse complement strand
CGGCGGTCTCCCTCGGCGGTGACTGCGATACGCTGACCTGCATCGCGGGCAGTATCGCGGAGGCCTTCTACGGCGTGCCGGATCAGCTGAAAGATGAGTGCCGGAGCCGTATCCCGAAAGATATGCTTGACATTCTCAGCCGCTTTGATATTGCCGTGAATCACGGGCACGACGTCATCCCCGATTCTTTCCTGTCGGGGAACAGCATCATCGAGGAAGCCATCGCCAGGTATTATCAGGAGAGCAGCCAGGACAATCTGCTGGGCGTGGTTAAGGCGATTCTGTACCGGATGCACGCGAAGGGGCATTTCCTGATCCCCAATGTTACCGGGGATGACGGTACGTCTTTCGAACTGCACCATGTCCAGGCAAATGACGGCAAGCTGTGGCTGGCGGCGTTTACCTCCAGGGAAGAATTCGAGAAAGGCCAGGAGGCCTCTGTCCTCTCCTACTTCATCGACGCTTTCCTCGGATTCTGCGCAGACATGCCGGAAGAAGGGATCGTCATAAATCCCTGGGGGCAGTCGTTCCTGCTGACTAAAGATCTGATCAGGCTGCTTCTGGATGTGAGCAAAGAAGGGGGCGCACAATGAGAACAATTCGCATAACCGGCAAGGGGCAGATCAAGGTTAAGCCTAATATGACCCGCATCACCATGACCCTAACCGGCCTTTACATGGAATACAGCGAGACTCTGCGCATTTCCTCTGAAGACACGGAAGAGCTGATGGATGTTCTTTCAGGTTTTGGTTTTGAGCGGTCGGATCTGAAGACGCTCAGCTTCAACGTGGATGCAGAGCATGAAAGCTACCGGGACAAAAACAACGACTACAGGCAGCGCTTTGTAGGATACCGTTTCAATCACATCCTGAAAGTCGAGTTCGAGTCTGACAACGAACGGCTCGGCAAGATCCTGTACGCATTGGCAAACTGCAGCGTCAGCCCTGAGTTCCGTATCAGCTACACAGTGAAGGATCCGGAAGCGACGAAAAATCTGCTGCTCGGGAAGGCCGTGAGCGACGCCAAGGAAAAGGCGGTGGTGTTGACCAAGGCCGCGGGCGTCGCGCTGAAAGACATCCAGAGCATCGACTACTCCTGGGGAGAGATCGATTTCGAATACAGGCCGATGAGGGGCGAAATCCTGGCGCATCAATGCCAGGCAGCGCCGATGGCAGATAGATATGATCTGGACATCGAACCGGACGATATTGATGTTTCGGATACCGTGACGGTCATTTGGGAAATCGGATAAAGGGGTGAGAATCATGTCAAAGGACAGAATGGACAGATTCATCTGGCACGAGGGCGAGATCGAGCTGTATGATAAAGACGGCAACAGGCTCGACCCGAAAACCATGAAGCCAGTAGCAAATGATAATGAAACAGCCACAGATGATAACAGGAAGCATATTGATTAAATAATCAAAAGCGGCGCTTAATCAACAGAGCCGCTTGATCCCGCTCAGGAAGGCATCCAGTTTGGCCCTTTTGAACTGGATTTCATGCGTTTTATATGTTATAATGCTTTTGCGATTTAAAATGTTAAGGAGGGTTGTTTATGTCAGAAGAACCTAAAAACGTTGATTTCAATCTTTTTGTAGATGAGGAGATTGCTTCTCTTTTCAGAAAAGCAGCTTCAGAAAACGGGGTAACGGCGCAGAATGTTCTTGTCGACTTTATGAAGGACTACATTGTGAGCGGCGGGCATCCTGAGCAGGTCGTGAACAAATGGCCCTGGAATAAAAAGGAGTAACCACGGTTAAGTATATGTTGGGAAGGAACGCATCATGATCGATTATTCGCGAAAAAGGTTTAAGAAGCTCAAAAATGCTTACCCTGATAAAACGATTGTTCTGTCTCAAGATGATGAATGCTCATGCTTCTGGATATATGATGACGATGCAGTCTACATATCAAAAGAAATCGGCGGATGGCCTTTTTGCACCAAGAAAGGGCGCTGCCTCGTTCTTGATGCAAATGAGTTCTGCAAAGACAATCTCCAACCAATTCCCGACGAGGATGGGGCATTCTTTTTTGAACCCATCCCTACTATGATTGCTTTTGGAGGCGTTAATCTTCCACCCTCTGCATTAGCACGAGTAACCTTAACGAATGGGCCTGATTCAAAGACCTGCGTAATTGTAAGCTCGGTGGATGACCAGGATT
>ONWQ01000155.1 GCA_900321565.1 uncultured Eubacteriales bacterium | reverse complement strand
GCGAGCATGCTGTCGGTTATACCGGTGATTTCTGTGATCTTCTGAGGCAGCGGGACACCGGGGTTGACAAGCAGAGACAGTGAGTCCTGAATGACACCGTCCATAAGCTTCACGGCACCGATTTCTATGATCCGGCATGTGTTGGTATTCAGTCCTGTGGACTCAAAGTCAAGCACAATAATGGGACCGGATGTAGGACGCTGATCAGGATGATCGACAACATGGCTCTCATTGATGAGGTATCCTTCGCATCCGGGAATCAGTTTGATGGGCTTGCCCTTTGCTGCCTTGAAAGCAGCAGGGAATGCCTGCAGTACACCATGGTCAGTGATGGCTACAGCGGGATGTCCCCAGGCCACAGCGCGCGCAACCAGGTCCTCAGGATGCCCGAGGGCGTCCATGGTAGACATGTTTGTGTGCATATGCAGTTCCACACGTTTTTCTGCAGACGTGTCCTGGCGTTCGATTTTCTCCATGGGCACGATATCGCGGGCCATGATGGAAAGCTCGCGGATGTAAGTGTCATATGTGCATTCGCCACGGACGCGGACATTCATGCCAAGCTTGATCTGTTTGACCTTGTCCATAACAGCCTGGCGTTCTTCATCTGTGATCGGGCGTTCGTCTTCTTCATTGCGGCGGCCGAATCCCTGGCTTTTCCTGTAGCGCAGAAAGACCTTGCATGCAATGGAGGAGGTGTAATCCGAAAGTGAAAAGGTCAGGAGCAGGGTTTCGCCACCTCGAAGCTCCTTGGTTTCCATATCAAAAATATCACCCTGGACCACCACGAGCCCGGCATCACTGGAGAGCTCTTTCATAGGCATGGGGTGTTCGCCGATGGCGCGCCCGATGATCGGCTTACCGATAGCGGTTTCGCTCATGCCGTCAGGCATGTCCGGGTGCGCAGGTTTTGTGGACTGGGCAGCAGGCTTTGCCGTTTTTGCCGGTTCTGTTTTTGGCTCTGCTGTGGACCGGACGGGCTTATTCTTTTCTTCCTGTGCATTCAGGTCCTGCTGGGTATAGGTTTTGCTCAGCAACCGTTCACGTTCTTCCCGCAGAACCTGCATTCTGTGCTCCTGGTCACCGGCAACAGCCAGTTCAATCTGGCAGTCAACGGAGAAAATATCGTGGATCGCACGCTTCAGGCGTCCTGCGGTATTCAGTTTGGCCATGTATTCCATGGAGAAACGGCCGGGAAATGTCAGTGTTATGACATTTCCCTGGCAGCGCCAGTCGATCTGATCAATCCAGGGAGCACTGGCGGGATAATTGCGTCTGAGAAAATCCACCAGTACCTGCTTGTAAGCGTGGACGTTTTCCAGAAAGTCCTGCCCAAGGGATGGCGAAACCACACGAAGGGCGAGTGGCTTTTGCGGGAATATGGACCTCAGGATCTTCTCAAGACGCAGGAATGCCTGTTCATCGACCAGTGTGCGGCTCTGAAATGTGATATAGACCTTATCCTCATCACGGACATAAACTACAGTAGGGTGTTCGAGAGATCCTTTCAGAAAAGGGAGCTCAGCATAGATGCGAGCCAGCAATTCATCATAGCTCATAAGCGTAATCCTTATTTACTGCATCTCGCTTGCCATCCGGCGTGCCTCCCGGATCAGTATTTCAGCGAGATCACCTTCTACGGTGCGGGGGGGTTCACCTTTACGGAACAGCGCACCCTTACCATCACCGCCTGCTATACCGATATCAGCCTCACGGGCTTCACCGGGACCATTGACCACACAACCCATAACAGCGACCTTCAGGGGGACGGTAAGGTCTGAGAGTCCTTCTTCAACTCTCCGTGCGATCTCAGGGAGCGGGATCCGCGTGCGGCCGCAGGTCGGGCAGGCAATCAGCTGCACGCCGTCTTTCCTCAGGCCGATTGCACGCAGGATGGAAATGGCAGCATCCACTTCGGGTACAGGGTCACCAGTGAGACTGACACGGATGGTATCTCCGATGCCATCCAGCAAAAGGGCACCGATACCGATTGCACTCTTTACGGTACCCTGTCCCGGGAGCCCGGCCTCGGTAACACCAACGTGCAGCGGATAATCGCAGGCCTTGGCAGCCAGTCGGTAAACCTGAACGGTGGTGGGTACATCACTGGCTTTGAGTGAAAGCACAATATCGGAAAAATGTGCGTTTTCAAGCATACGCGCATGCCGGAGTGCACTGTCCAGCATCCCCTGTGCTGTGACACCGCCATCCCGGGCAAGAATGTCCTTTTCAACAGAACCACTGTTTACGCCGATGCGGATAGGAATATGATGCGCTCTGGCGCAGTCGGCGAGCATGCGTACGTGCGCTTCACCGCCGATATTCCCTGGATTGATGCGCAGTTTGCTGATCCCGTTTTCAGCAGCCATAATGGCAAGCCTGTGGTTGAAGTGAATGTCAGCAACCAGCGGGACAGGGGAAGCATCCACCAGAGCACGTACGGCAGCAGCACATTCTTCATCATACACGCTGACGCGGACAATATCACACCCATGTGCAGCAAGCGCACGGATCTGTGAAAGGGTTGCTTCCACGTCCCGGGTATCCGTGTTAGTCATGGACTGGATCAGGATCGGATTGCCACCACCCATCTTCAGGCGGCCTACAGTTACGGTATGAGTCATAGGTTTGCCTCCGTATAGCTTCAGTGAATCAGAGCAAGGATATCCCGGTATGTAAGGAAAAACATGAAACCGAAAAGTAAAACCATGCCGGCAATATTGACAACGGCTTCGCGCTGTGGCGGGATCGGTTTGCGACGGACTGCTTCCAGCAACAGGAAAAGAAAGCGTGAACCATCCAGTCCGGGGATAGGCAACAGATTCATAATACCGAGATTAATGGAGATGACGATCAGCAGATTCAGGAAAGCAGGCAGCCCGCCGGTCTGAACCTGCTGTGAAACCAGGCTGACAACGCCTACCGGACCGGAAGCCTGATCCAGGCCTTCGCCTGTGGTGATCATAGTCTTCAGTGCGGACAGGATGG
>ONWQ01000194.1 GCA_900321565.1 uncultured Eubacteriales bacterium | reverse complement strand
TGCGCCCGGCTTGCAATCTCAGGAACAACACCACCATACAGTGCGTGCAGGTCAATCTGACTGAATACAATATTAGACAGAATGGTTCTTCCGTTCTCAATCACCGCAGCCGCCGTTTCATCGCATGAGGTTTCCAGTGCCAGGATCCGCACACTTTCCTGTGCGGCAATCTCCCGGACTCGCTGCTGCATGGCTTCATCTCTTGTCATATACCCGTCTCTCCTGTGGCCGCATGATCACTCTTTCCATGCGGCATACTGCAAATGTATACACGCCCGTTGCCAGCAGAAATGCACCGGCAATCAGCAGTATATAATGGACAAAGAATGCGGTGGGCATCAGGCGGATCAGAAGGTCTGTCTGCGGGTTCAGTATCCACAGGCCATTGCTGAATGCCAGCCTGTGAAAGGTAATGAACAGCCCTGAAAAATCCAGACAGCCCCAGAGAACCAGGCAACCCAGCACACCGAATATCATCAGGCATCCGATCCGGGCACCGGAAAGTGCTGCACGCCAGACATGCAACAGGCTGAGCATGGTCACAAGAACCGCTGTCACGCCCGCAGACGTGATCAGAATCCGCATATCCAGCTGAAACAGGGCCTTGCAGTCCTGCATATGTGCCTGCTCATAATCATGAAACAGGATCCATGTACCCTGGCCATCC
Source organism: uncultured Eubacteriales bacterium (assembly GCA_900321565.1). Classification (GTDB taxonomy): domain Bacteria; phylum Bacillota; class Clostridia; order Christensenellales; family Aristaeellaceae; genus UBA2943. Next base: position 14,971 of record ONWQ01000194.1, on the reverse strand, counting down.
ATATCCAGTATATACTGAAAAGTATCCGTCCGGTCCGTCAGATACGCCGTGATCATCTCTGCCATGCCGGCATACTGTGATGCCGGCAATCCTGTGGACTCCGGTGGTGCATCCACACGCATCAGATGCAGCATCAGCCTCTGATCCGTTCCCGCGGCATAGATCACTGCCGACAGGATCAGAAGACAGACGCTCAGCGTAAGCACTGCTCCCAGCAGTCTTCCGGTCAGGCGCATAGTTCACCTCAAAACAGGAAGCTGCCCGTCTCTGCGGGCAGCTTTTTCCTTACTGCATTTTCAGGTACGCGGTTACAAAACCTTCCAGGTTCCCGTTCATGACATCATCGATGTTGCCGACTTCGTACCCGGTTCTGTGATCCTTGACCATGGTATAGGGCTGGAAGACATAGGAACGGATCTGACTTCCCCATTCAATCTTCTTCATTTCACCCTTGATGTCCGCCATCTGCTGTTCCTTTTCGCGCTCACGAAGTTCCAGCAGTTTTGCCTTCAGCATCTTAATACAGGTTGCACGGTTCTGCACCTGATCACGTTCCGTCTGGCAGGACACAACAATCCCGGTAGGATAATGCGTCATACGCACGGCAGAAGATGTCTTGTTGACGTTCTGTCCGCCTGCACCGCTGGAATGGTACGTGTCAACGCGGACATCCTTCATGTCGATCTCAATATCATTGTCATCGTCTTCCAGGATGGGTGCCACATCCAGAGAAGAGAAGGATGTATGCCTGCGGGCATTGGAATCGAACGGGCTGATACGCACGAGACGGTGTACACCCTTTTCCCCGCGCAGATAGCCATACGCATGATCGCCGTCCACTTCAAAGCTGACTGACTTGATCCCCGCCTCGTCGCCTTCCAGAAGGTCTAAAAGCTTGATGGTAAAGCCCATGCGCTCACAGTAGCGTGTATACATGCGATACAGCATCTGTGTCCAGTCCTGGGCTTCCGTTCCGCCCGCACCGGCATGCAGTGACAGGATTGCGCAGGAGTCATCATAATCTCCGCGCATCAGCGTTTCCAGCTCCAGCGCTTCGGCCTGTTCCCTCAGCTGCGCGATCTCTGTACCCGCTTCCTTGACCATGTCTTCATCATTTTCTTCCTTGGCCAGTTCCATCATCACTTCAATATCATCTGCCGTGGAAAGCAGTTTTTCATAGTGCGAAAGGCGGTTTTTCAGTCCGCCGACTTTCTGGTTTACCTTGGTTGAGCGTTCCAGGTCATTCCAGAAGTCCTGCTGGTTCATTTCCTGTTCAAGTTCTTCGATCTGCTCCCGCATGTGGTTGACATGCAGTGCTTCACCGGCCGAAAGAATGCTCTTCCGGATCTGCTGCAGGTCCTGTGCATACTGTTCAAGTTCTATCATTATGGATCCCCCATTCGTGTTTCAGTTTTCCGGCCTTCCGGCCCCTGGACGGAAGGCATACGTTACAAAAAACCACTCTTTCTCATGTTGCTTCCGTCCCTTCATGTCACGTTTCGGAGACCTGTTTTCCATGACAGTTCTTGTATTTGAGTCCGGAGCCGCACGGGCACGGATCATTCCGGCCGATCGTACCCTTGCTCCTGAACGGCATGGTCTTGCCCGGTGTCTGCTGTGGCGCCCCGGCCGGTGCACTCTTCTGGATTTCCTGCATGGCACGGTTGGCCAGCACGCGGCCGGTCGGTCCCTGTTTTCTCTGCATCTGTTCGTCCGTGATCACCGGCGCACGCGGCTGCGGCTCCTGAGCCTGCACGATCCTGAGCTGGCAGATTCTCCGGACTGTATCCTCACGGATCAGGTAGTTCAGTTCCTCAAACATGTGTCCGGCTTCAATCTGATACTCCGTCACCGGGTTCTTGCCGGAATAGGAACGGTATCCGATGCCGTCCCGCAGCTGGTCCATGGCGTCAATATGATCCATCCAGCGCCGGTCAACCGCCCGGAGCAGGCTTGCGCGTTCAAACTGGCGCATGTCAATCCCCAGACCGGTGACTTCCTTTTCCTTTTCTGCGTACAGGCTGTGCGCATCCTCTTTCATGCTCTCCGCCAGCCCGTCCCTGTCCTCGTTATCCACAAGATACATATGGGATTCCACAAACCCGTGATGGATACACAGGTTTTCCAGGAACTGTCTGAGTTCCTCCACGTCCCAGTCCTTGCTGTCATCCCCGACACAGTAACGGGAGATGGCAAAGTCAATCAGTCTGTCCTGCATGCCCAGGATCACGTCGCGCACATTCTCACCGGTCAGCACGCGCCGCCGCTGGCCATAGATCACTTCGCGCTGGCGGTTCATGACATTGTCATACTCCAGCACATTCTTACGGATCTCGAAGTTCCGGCCTTCCAGACGTTTCTGTGCGCCTTCGATCTGCTTGGTCAGCACACCGGCTGTCAGTGGTTCATCCTCGCCCAGTCCGAGCCGGTCAACAATACTGCCGATGCGGTCTGAACCGAACAGCCGCATCAGGTCATCTTCCAGGGAGATAAAGAACTGGGTCGATCCCGGATCGCCCTGACGTCCTGCACGCCCGCGCAGCTGGTTATCGATACGGCGGGATTCATGGCGTTCGGTACCGATGATATGCAGACCGCCCGTTTTCAGTACACGCTCATGCTCTGCATCCGTTTCCTGCTTGAACCTCTTATACAGATCCTGGTACACATTCCGTGCTTCCAGGATGTCCGTATCGTCCGTTTCCGCATGCCCTGTCGCCTGTTCGATCAGTTCCGGGTCCATATTCTTCTGACGCATTTCATAGCGTGCCATATAATCAGGGTTTCCGCCCAGAAGAATGTCTGTACCACGGCCTGCCATATTGGTAGCTATGGTCACGCGGCCATACCGGCCGGCCTGAGCAACGATCTCAGCTTCCCTTGCATGGTTCTTGGCGTTGAGCACTTCATGTTCAATCCCGCGCCGGGCAAGCATGGCAGAAAGCTTTTCACTGTTTTCCACAGAAACCGTACCCACCAGTACCGGCTGGCCGGTCGCATGATGTGCTTCTATGGAATCGAGCACTGCATTGAATTTGGCACGGGTGTTCTTGTAGACCACGTCATCCATATCCTTGCGGATGTTCGGTCGGTTGGTCGGAACCTCCACCACGTCCAGGTTATAAATGGCCTCAAATTCGTCTTCTTCGGTCTTGGCTGTACCGGTCATGCCCGCAAGCTTTTCATACATGCGGAAATAATTCTGGAACGTAATGGTCGCAAGCGTCTTGCTCTCGCGTTCCACTTTCACATGCTCCTTGGCCTCTATGGCCTGATGCAGACCTTCGGAATAACGCCGGCCGATCATCAGACGGCCCGTGAACTCGTCCACAATGACGACCTGGCCATTCTGCACAACATAATCCACGTCGCGCTTCATCAGTGCATGCGCACGCAGTGCACAGTGCACATGATGGTTCAGTTCCGCATTCTCGGCATCATTGATATTGCTGATCCCGAAGGCATGCTCGACCCGCTGTGCACCCTCATCAGTCAGGGCCACGGTTTTCTTCTTTTCATCGACCGTATAATGCTCTTCTCTGCGGAGCCCGCCGACCACGGCATCCACTTTCTGATAGAGCTCTGTGGACTGTTCGCCCTGGCCGGAAATGATCAGAGGTGTTCTTGCTTCATCAATCAGGATGGAGTCGACCTCGTCCACGATGGCGTAATGGAATGCGCGCTGCATAACGCTTGCTTCCGTTACGGCCATGTTGTCCCGCAGGTAATCAAACCCGAATTCATTGTTCGTACCATAGGTAATATCACAGGCATAGGCTTCCTTGCGTTCCACACTGTTCATGTCATGAACAATCAGGCCTACAGACAGCCCGAGAAAACGATAGGATTTCCCCATCCATTCCGAGTCACGCCGGGCCAGATAGTCATTGACCGTCACAATATGCACACCCTTGCCTGAAAGTGCATTCAGGTACGCAGGCAGTGTTGCAACCAGCGTCTTGCCTTCACCGGTCTTCATCTCGGCAATCCTGCCCTGGTGCAGCACAAGGCCACCGAGCACCTGTACGTGATACGGGCGCATGCCCAGTACGCGGGCATCCGCTTCACGTATGGTAGCAAAGGCTTCCGGCAGAATATCATCTTCGGTCTCCCCGTTCTGAAGCCTTGTCCTGAATTCATCTGTCTTCGCTTTCAGTGCTTCATCGGAAAGCTTTTTATATTCTTCTTCGAGCGCATCGACGGCCTTCACAGTCTTCTCCAGCTTCCGGAGCACAGACTCATTACTGCCGCCGAGCAGATTCTTTACAAAATTCAGCATACTTTCTCCTTTATATATGCATACATGCACGAAATAGAGTATAAACGTACTGGATTTTTCTTGCAACCCCCTTGACATACGCTTTTCCGGAGTGTATCATGCTGCCCGTCAAGCTTTTATACTTGACAGCGAGGTGGATACATTGGCGCGGGAAAACATGGAAAAGAAAGTCGAGCTGGCATGGCTGATGGCTTTCTACGGCGGACTGCTCACAGAGAAGCAACGCCAGGTCCTTTCCATGCACTGCGAAGAAGATCTCAGTTTTTCCGAGATCGCTCAGGAAACCGGGGTCAGCCGGCAGGGTGTCCACGACATGCTTGAACGCACTGCGGACAAGCTCTTTGATCTCGAGGATAAGCTCGCACTGGCCAGCCGGTTCCGCAGAATGCAGGACGGACTGACAGACTGCCTGAACGCACTGGAAACCGGAAACAGCGATCAGGCAAGAGCGCTGCTCCGGCAGCTGATCTCGCTCAATCAGGAGGACGAATATGGCCTTTGAAGGCTTGAGTGAAAAACTACAGAAAGCGCTGAAAAACCTGACCGGTAAGGGAAAACTTACAGAAGCGGATGTCAAGGCAAGTATGCGCGAGGTCCGCATGGCGCTCCTGGAAGCAGACGTCAACTATGCGGTAGCCAAGGAATTCATCAAGAATGTAACGGACAAGTGCATCGGTCAGGAAGTGCTCTCTTCCCTGACACCGGCACAGCAGGTCATCAAAGTTGTCAATGAAGAAATGACCGCTCTGATGGGTGGTACCGTTTCCAAGCTGACCTGGTCCTCATCCGTGCCTACTATCTATATGCTCTGCGGTCTGCAGGGCGCCGGCAAGACCACCATGGCCGCCAAGCTGGCAGGCTACCTGATGAAGCAGGGCAAAAAGCCCATGCTGGCTGCCTGCGACATCTACCGCCCGGCGGCCATCAAACAGTTACAGGTCGTCGGTGAACAGATCGGCGCCATGGTCTATGAGAAGGGTACACAGGACCCGGTCAAGACCGCCAAGGAAGCCGTGGAGCAGGCGCGGTATTACGGACGGGATGTCCTGATCATTGATACCGCCGGCCGTCTGCACATTGATGTCGAGCTCATGGATGAACTTGCCCGGATCAGGGAAACGGTTCACCCGCAGGAAATCCTGCTGGTCGTGGACGCCATGACCGGCCAGGATGCCGTCAATGTTGCCACGACCTTTAACGAAAAGCTCGGGATTGACGGTGTGATTCTCACCAAGCTGGACGGCGATACCCGTGGCGGCGCTGCACTGAGCGTACGGCAGGTCACAGGCAAGCCCATCAAGTTCTCCGGTATCGGTGAAAAGCTGAACGCAATCGAGCCCTTCTATCCGGATCGTATGGCAAGCCGGATTCTCGGCATGGGCGACGTCATGACTCTTCTGGAGCAGACATCCGAAGCCTTTACCGAGCAGGAAGCAGATAACATGGCCGAGCGCATGGCCAAGGGTCAGCTGAACCTGGAAGATTTTCTTTCACAGCTGCAGAACATGAAGAAAATGGGTGGTCTGCGCTCCCTGCTTGAAAAGCTGCCCGGTGTGAATCTGCAGGGCGTTGAAGTGGACGAGGATGCCATGAAGAAACCGGAAGCTATTATCCGGTCCATGACACCCCGTGAACGCAAGAATCCCGGAATTCTGAACGGTTCCAGGAGAAAGCGCATTGCCGCCGGTTCCGGTACAACCGTTCAGGATGTCAATCAGCTGATCCGCCGGTTTGAACAGGCACGGGATATGACCAAGCAGATGGCCAGCCCCGGCAGCCGCCGTCAGATGATGCGGATGATGAAGAAAATGCCCAAGCAATAACGCTGGTTCCCGCATTCGCGGTTTCCAAATAGATACTTATTATTTTGCACAATGTTTAGGAGGATATTTCCATGGCAGTCAAAATTCGTCTGAAGAGAATGGGTATGAAGAAAAAGCCTTTCTATCGTGTAATCGTTGCAGATGACCGCAGCCCCCGTGACGGCCGTTTCATCGAAGAAATCGGGTATTACAATCCCATGACCCATCCTGCTGAGATCAAGATCGATCCCGAACGCGCCAAGCACTGGCTGACCGTCGGCGCCCAGCCCACTGATACTGTCCGTATTCTGCTTAAGAAGAGTGGCGCTCTGGAAAAGTAATGCTCTTCTTCGCAACCTGCACGACAGGTTGGAAAGGAATGTTCCATGCAAGAACTACTCACTTTTATGGCGCAGTCCTTGGTAGAGCATCCGGAGCAGGTTACTGTCCGTAAAACAGAAGGGTCGGAAGCTGTCCTGTATGAGCTTGAAGTGGCTCAGGAAGATATGGGCCGTGTGATCGGAAAACAGGGCCGGATTGCGAAGTCTATCCGTACCATCATGAAAGCAGCAGCCCCCAGGGACGGTAAGTATGTCGATGTTGACATTCATGAATCCTACGATGAATATATTCCGGATTCACCTGCGGATGACGCCGAATAAACTGATGCCCTCAAGACCGCTTGAAGCGGTCTTTTTCTTGTATTTTGTCCGCGTACCGGAACAGTTTCATGTATAATAGGCCTGCACTATGCAAATGCTGAACTTGAGAGGTTTTCTATGCAGTCTTTTTCCCTTGAATATGGCAGCGGTCATGTTACCTTCTCCCTGGATGAAACCCGGATTCTTGGCGTCCTGACCGGCCATGATGTTCCGCCCGTGAAGGATATCCGTGCGCACCTCTGGGAAGCACTGGAGCATCCATGCCAGGCAGCACCGCTGCGGGAAACCATTCACCCGCATGAGCGTGTTGCTCTGATCGTATCCGATATGTCCCGGTTCTGGATGCGCCAGGACCTGGGCGTTCCGCACGTGATTGATTATCTTACCGGTGTGTGCGGTACAGCACCCGGAGATATCACCATCATCATTGCCAATGGTACGCATGTGCCGGGAAGCGAGCAGGACCTGCGCACTCTGGTCACAGACGCTGTTTTTGATCGGATCCGGGTGGTGAACCATGACTGTCTTGCTGATGATCTGGTTACACTGGGAACCACACCGCACGGAACCGTCGTCCGGATTCATCCCGATGTTGCCCATGCAGACCATGTGCTTGCCCTGGGCGCTGTAACCCAGCATGTCATGGCCGGGTATGGCGGAGGGCGGAAAAGTATTCTCCCGGGTGTCAGCGGTCTGGATACCATCCAGCACAACCATGCCTTTGCTCTGGATCCGCTTGCGTTCAGGTCCAATCCTCTGATCGGGAACGCTGTCACAGACGGGAACCCGCTCAATGAGGACATGTGCGAAGCTGCCGGCATGGTCCGGGATCTTTTCCTCATTAATCTGATTATGAACCCGGACATGAAACTGTGCCGAATTCTCGCCGGCGACCGTATGGAGAGCTGGAAAGCCGCCTGCATGGAGATGGACGCCATGTATCAGGTGCCGGTACCCGAAAAAGCGGACGTTGTCATTGCGTCGTGCGGCGGATATCCAAAGGACATGTCACTGTATCAGGGGACCAAAACCATTGATAACGTCGAGCCCTGTCTGAAAAAGGGCGGAACACTGATTCTGCTCATAGAAGCGCGGGATGGTGGCGGACCGGCTGAATACTTCGACTGGATCGGACCCCTGCAGGACGGTTCTTTCGAGAAAAAGCTCCGGGAGAATTTCACAATCCCCGGATATATCTTCCTGCTGAACTGTGAGCAGGCACAGCGCTACCGGATCATGATGCTGACCTCAATTGCCGGGGAAACCGTCGCGCCTATGGGACTTGAAGCGTATCAGGACATGGATACGCTGCTCCGTCATGCCGACCTTGAAGGCAAGTCCGTTTATGTCATTCCCAACGGTTCCACAGTCAATCCTGTGGTGAAAGGAGAGAAACCGTGAACTATATTGCCGATCGTTTCGCCAGCCTTTCCGACGGACTTGCCCTGGACGCGGAGGCTGTACGACGGTACCCTGACCTGATCGATCTTTCCATCGGGGATACGGACTTCATTACAGACAGTCGTATTATTGATGCTGCCATGGCGGATGCCCGGCGCGGTTACACACGGTATGGATTCCCCCAGGGGGATCCTGAGCTCATTGACGCCGTCTGTAAGGCATGGGCCGAGGACTTCGGACAGGCAGTCTCTCCGGATGAGGTCATGGTTACCGCATCCTCCTGTCTTGGCATGGCACTGGTCTGTATGGCGGTCCTGAACCCCGGAGATGAAGTACTGGTTCCTGCGCCCTATTTCTCCGTCTACCGGCAGCAGATCGAAATGGCCGGCGGATGCTGTATTGAGGTTCCGACCTATGAGCAGGACGGATATCAGGTGCGGGAAGATCTGCTCCGTCAGGCGGTCTCTCCCAGGACCCGCGCCCTGATCCTCAACAATCCGAATAATCCGACCGGGGCCGCATACAGCGCGGATACACTCATGCGCATCGGGAACTTTGCACGGGAATATGATCTGCTGATCATTGCGGATGAGATCTACACCCGCTATCTCTATGAGGGTGAATTCATTCCCATGCGTACACTGCCCAGCCTTAAGGACCGCGTCATTACACTGAACAGTTTTTCCAAGAATTTCATGATGACCGGCTGGCGGGTGGGTGTACTGATTGCCCCGCCGGTACTTCGGCAGGTGATCCAGAGCATCAATGGCGCCATGATCTATACCGCGCCTTCCGTGTCCCAGCGCGCCGCACTGGAAGCCCTGAAATGGCGGGACGAAATCCAGAGAGACGTCATCTCCCAGTATCGTCACAGAATGGATGTGCTTTCCGAGCGCATTGCCGGCATCCCATGGATGACCCTGTGCAAGCCCAGGGGTACGTTCTACCTTTTCCCCGGCATTGAAAAAACCGGTCTGACAGATACCGCTTTCTGTCAGATGGCTCTGGAAAAAGCGCATGTATTGCTGAGCCCCGGCCATCTTTTCGGCAGCTGTGGCCAGGGACATATTCGGATTGCGGCCACACAGCCCCTGCCCAGGCTGGAAGAGGCCATGGACCGGTTGTCCGCCCTGTCCTTTCCCGGATAAAGTGCACTTGTATGCCCCGGAAGCGTGATCATGCATGCATATTCACACCGACCCCTGTTTTGGTGTATATTTATGCATTGTTCACCCGTCACCGGTTCAGGAATCCTGTTTTTTTCCTGCACTCTTTTACTTATTATTGAAGGGATATTCCGCTTTGTCTTGACGCTGTATTTTTGCGGTGTATAATTTTACGCATGCGGTGCTATGCACTGCATACACCGAAAATAAGGACTGATTTGAGGAGGTTCCATCATGAAACATATGACCAGACTATTTGCACTGCTGATGGCAGTGATGATGATCGGTCTGTGCACCGCACAGGCTGAAACCGCCCTGGAACGCGTCAAGGCTGCCGGAAAGATCGTTGTCGGCACAGAAGCAACCTATCCGCCCTATGAATATCTCGATGACCAGGCTCAGTTCGCCGGCTGCGATATCTGGCTTGCACAGCAGATCGCAGATGCGCTGGGTGTCACACTTGAGATCCGCGACATGGCCTTTGACGGCATTATTCCTTCCGTCGAAGCCGGCCAGATCGATCTGGGCATTGCCGCATTCACTGTGACCCCTGAGCGTGCAGAAGTCATCGACTTTTCGCATCAGTATGAGCTGAGCAATCAGCTGCTGATCGTCAAGGCCGGAAACAAGGACAAGTATGCGGATAAGGAATCCATGAAGGGCCTGCGCGTTGGTGCCCAGCTCGGTACCATTCAGTCCCAGCTTGTTGAAAAGGCACTGCCGGACAGCGAACTGTTCGAACTGCCGACCTATCCTGAACTGGGTCTGGAAACCATGAACGGCAATATCGTCGGTTTTGTGGTGGATCAGGCTGTGGGTGAGTCCATGATTGCCACCAGCAATGGTGAACTGGAAGCCGCTGCCTTCACCTTCACTGCGGAAGAAGCCAGCTTTGGTAAGGCTGCTGTGGTACGTAAGGGCTCTGAGGACCTGATGGAAGCTATCAATGAAGTCATCGACCGTGTCGTTGAAGATGGTTCCTATCAGGCAGCCTATGATGCTGCAGTCGCTGCAAGCGGTGCCACCGGAGAATAATTCTCAGGCAATTCATTCTTCCTCACATGCCCATGCATGTGAGGTTTTCTTCCTTTACCGCGATTTCCCGAGCTTTGGAGGTATGCCATGCCGTTCTTTAAGACTGTGAGTAAGCTGATCACCAATTATAACAGCTTTTTTCTGGAAGGTGTACGCAACACACTGATCATTTCCGCTCTGGCTGTTCTGATCGGTACGATGCTCGGTGCCCTGATGGCCCTGGCGCGTATGAGTAACATCAAACCCCTGCGCTGGCTGGCCACAGCCTACATCGAGTTTTTCCGCGGTACACCGCTGATGGTTCAGCTGATGTTCATCTTTTATGGCTTGCCCATGATCGGCGTGACCTTTCCGGACATTGCCTTTATACCGGATTTCTCCCGGTTCATGGCAGGCATTGTTGCCATGAGCCTGAACAGCTGTGCCTATGTCGCGGAAGTCATCCGATCCGGCATTCAGGCTGTGGATGCCGGCCAGATGGAAGCTGCACGATGCCTGGGCCTGAGTAAGAAACAGGGCATGACCATGGTTGTGCTGCCCCAGGCCATACGGAATATCCTGCCGGCCCTCGGAAACGAATTCGTCACAGTCATCAAGGAATCGTCTGTAGTGTCCGTGATCGGGATCGCGGACCTGATGTACCGCACCAACGGCGTCAAGGCCAAGACCTACAATACTCTGGAATGCCTGTTTGTCGCAGCAGTCCTGTACTTCATCATGACCTTTATTTTCAGCAAGCTGGTCGCCTGGACAGAAAGGAGAATGGCACATGGCCGGAAATCCTAATGCATCTCCCCGTGATATCATCCGTGTGGAAAACCTGGTCAAGAAATTCCAGAATCTGACGGTTCTGGATTCCATCTCTGTTTCTTTCCGTGAGCATGAAGTCGTATCCATTATCGGACCTTCCGGCGGCGGTAAGTCCACTTTCCTCCGTTGCCTGAACCTGATGGAACAGCCGACATCCGGAAGCATCTTTGTGGATAACGTCAATATCTGTGACAAGAAAATCAATATTAACAAGCATCGCGAAAAGATGGGCATGGTCTTCCAGCAGTTCAATCTTTTCAATAATATGAACGTGCTGAAGAACCTCACCGCTGCGCCGGTCAAGCTGAAGAAAATGACAGAGGAAGAGGCAAATGAGCGCGCAAACGCCCTGCTCAAGCGTGTCGGACTGCCGGATAAGATTCACAGTTATCCTTCCGAGCTTTCCGGCGGGCAGAAGCAGCGGATTGCCATTGTGCGTGCCCTGATGATGGACCCGGAGGTTATGCTGTTCGATGAGCCCACCAGTGCACTGGACCCCGAGATGATCGGGGAAGTACTGGACGTCATGAAAGAACTGGCACACGTAGGCATGACCATGATCGTAGTCACTCATGAAATGCGGTTCGCACGGGAAGTCTCCACCCGGACACTGTTCCTCAGTGACGGACATATTGAAGAAGACAAGCCCAGTCATGAACTGTTTGATCATCCGGAAAGCCCGCGTCTGATCTCTTTCCTGCAGAAAGTTCTGTAATCACTCCGTCCCCTGGCTGAGGTCAGGGGACGGTCTTTTGTTCTCTCCGGCCCTGAAAGCCGGGCCTCTTGCTTTCACCATGCAAATCACATAAGATTCTGCTGAGCATACTATGCGAATCCCTTGTTTGTGAGGCAGCCCATGATTCATTCTTTTCTGATGCTTGGTCAGTCCAATATGGCCGGACGCGGATGTATCGACGATGTTCCGCCCATCCGGAACCCGCACCTGAAAGTCCTGCGCAACGGACGCTGGCAGCCCATGTTTGTTCCCGTCAATCCGGACCGGCCTTTTTCCGGTATTACTCTGGCAGAAAGCTTTGCGGACGCCTATCAGAAGACGCACCAGGTAGATGTCGGACTGATCCCCTGCGCAGACGGCGGCACACAGATTGAACAGTGGAAAGAAGGCAGTCTCCTGTTTGATCACGCGGTTTTCCAGGCCAGACTTGCCCTGCGCACATCGAATATTGCCGGTGTGCTGTGGCATCAGGGGGAATCCGACTGTCCGGCACCCCTGAACGCTCTGTATGGTGCACGGCTTGAGGCCGTCTACAGAGCCCTCGTGCGGGATCTGCACCTGGAAAACGTTCCCTTCCTTGTCGGAGGACTGGGAGATTTTCTTGCAGAGCGTGAGCCTGAGCGGGACGGTTATTCTGAGGTCAACAGGCAGCTGGCTGCTTTTGCACACGCGCATGCCATGACCGGTTTTGTCCCGGCAACCGGGCTTTCCGGAAAACCGGATCATCTGCATTTCACGGCCTGGGCACAGCGTGCATTCGGGCTCAGATATTTCGAGGTGTTCACTACACTGGAAGATACGCATGCTGAATTCCAGGAAAAGGTCTGTGAGGACGATGCTTTGCGGACGGCACTGGATGCCCTCTGACAGGATTTGCCGCCTGAACGCCCCGGACTTTTTTCAGAAGCTGAAACTGGAGTGGTACTGCCTATGGCTTTAAGCTGGTATTGTAAGAAATGTAAACTGGATGTGCCTGCAGGAGATACCTGTCCGCACTGCGGCGGCAAGCTCAGTCCTGCTTCTGCCCATGTTACGTGGTGCGTCAATCATCATCCGCTTCTGGACTGGTTTGCATGGAATCGCATTATGCGGCTCATCATTCCGGTCTTCCTGCTTGTCGCTCTGCTCGCGCTCGGTCTTGAAGCGGTCACCGGCGGAACCGCAGGCGTGGAAGACATGCTCCGCGGCGGTTTTTTCCGGACACTGGGAATACTGTTCCTGGCTCTGTGCGCCATCTGTGCCGTCTTTTTTCTTCTGGGCGGTCCGGATGTCAGGGATATTACTGTGGACTCCAGGGGCGTGCATATGGTTACCTATATGCCTTCCCCCAGCCGGCTCCGGTTGCTTGCACGGTTGCAGTCCCCTGCGCTGCTCACACAGTCGCACCGTGAAGGTGACGAGGCAATGCCGAAGATTGCTGAGCAGTCCATCAGCTGGAGTGAGGTGCAGCGTGTTCAGCTCTGGCCTGAGAAGTCCATGGTCCTGATCTATGCACCGGTCTGGCTGCTGCGCCTGGACATACCCTGCACGCCCTATACCTTCGACGATACACTGAGCATGATCCGTGACAAGCTCGGGAAAAAGAAAAAGGTGGTGCTGCCTCAGTCCTTACGGCCTGAGCCGGCTGCCACCAGAGGAAAGCCAAAAAAGAGTACCACCAGGAAAAAGAGCTCCCTGCACACCACTTCGCCTGCTGAAATCACACCGGAGTTTCTGGATGAGATCCGGAAGATGAATGCACAGGACGAACAGGAAGCAGCACGCAGGCCCTGAGGTCTACCTGCAGAGCACTTCAGCACCCGTTTCGGTTACCAGGACCTGAACTTCCCATTGTGCGGAAAGCTTTCCGTCCCGGGTATAGACTTCCCAGCCGTTCTCCCGCAGTGCTGACGTGCCCTGATTGATCATGGGTTCAATGGTGAATGTCATGCCCGGTACCATCAGCATGCCTTCCGTGCGTTTCCATCCGTAATCGATGAACGGGTCTTCATGGAATTCGACACCGCACCCGTGCCCTCCGTACATCGTGACTACGCTGAACCCTGCACGATGCGCACAGTCCTGAACCGCTGCACTCATCACACCCATCGGTTGCCAGGGCAGAATCACAGACAGTGCGGCAGCTATGCAGTCCCTGGCATTCTCAACCAGGCGGTGAGCCTCCGCATCCACAGTCCCGATCTCAAACATCCGGGATGCATCCGAAAAAAAGCCTTCGTACTCCGTGGAACAGTCAACATTGACAATATCTCCGGTTTTCAGGCAGGTTTCCCTGCGCGGAAAGCCATGACAGACCTGATCGTTTACAGAGACGCATACGCTGTACGGATATCCTTCATAATGCAGGGGTGCCGGAACCGCGCCTGCTGCGCATGTGGTTTCATAGACAATCTCGTCAATCCGGCTCAGCGGCATGCCGGCCTGTATCTCCGCAGCCACCGCATCCAGCACCCGCATATTGATCCCGGCACTGGCCCGGATGCCTTCCAGCTGTGCACGGGTACGCAATAGTTTCCGTCCGGGCACGATGGCACCGCGGCGCCCGGCATCCCGGATCCGCTTTTCCACTGCCTCATGACAGTCGCGGTATGATCGCCCGCTGCCACAGAAGCAGGGTCTGCCTTTCAGCACTTTTTCCAGCATATTCCCATCTCCAAGGAGGTTTTATGGACTCGTGTACACTCTGCCCCCGTAACTGCCATGCGGTCCGGACCGAGCAGACCGGGAGCGGTTTCTGCCATCTGCCATCCACCATGCGTATTGCCAGGATCGCACCGCATCTCTGGGAAGAACCACCGATCTCCGGAAAACGTGGCACAGGGGCGGTCTTTTTTTCCGGTTGCACACTTCGCTGTGTTTACTGCCAGAACTGGGAGATCTCGCATCTCGGGGAAGGTCGGACCTTTACACCCGATGAACTGGCAGATTCCATGCGACGTCTGGTTGATATGGGCATGGAGAGTATTTCACTGATTACCGCGACCCCTTTCACGCCCATGATTCTGGAAGCACTTGACCGTTTTCGTCCGCCACTGCCTCTGGTCTGGAATACTTCCGGGTATGAGTCTGTGGAAACTCTG
>ONWQ01000156.1 GCA_900321565.1 uncultured Eubacteriales bacterium | reverse complement strand
GTTACTGAAACAGATGTGGGAGGATGCATAAAATGAACCAGGTACGGTATGGACTGATCGGATACGGGAAGATCGGGAGCCAGCACGTCGGCAAGATCCTGCAGGGCAAGGTTCCGTCCCTGAAACTGTGTGCCGTGGCGGACACAGACCCGGAAAGGCTCAGGGCTGCACGCGAGGCACTTGGCGACAGTGTCCAGTATTTCGATACTGCTGAAGCGCTGATGCTCTCAGGGCTTGTGGAAGCGGTACATATCTGCACTCCGCATTACCTGCACCCTTCCCTGGCCATTTTCGCGCTTGAGCACGGACTGCATACACTGGTAGAAAAGCCCGCCGGTGTATACTCCGCACAGGTCCGGCGCATGAATGCAGTCGCCAAGGCACACCCGGAACTGCGCTTTGCCATGGATTTCAACCAGCGCACAGACCCGGTCTATGTGAAAGCCCGGGAGCTGGTCCGCTCCGGTGAGGTCGGGCGCATTGTGCATACGCACTGGCTGATCACCAACTGGTATCGTTCCCAGAGCTATTATGATCAGGGTGGCTGGCGCGCAACATGGAAAGGTGAGGGTGGCGGTGTACTGCTGAACCAGAACCCGCATAACCTGGATATGTGGCAGTGGATCGTGGGCATGCCCAGCCGGATCCGTGCACAGGTATACTATGGCCGCCATCGTCATATTGAGGTAGAAGACGACGTCATTGCCATGGCTGAATTCCCGGACGGCGGCATCGGTACATACATCACCACCGTCATTGATGCACCCGGTACCAACCGTCTGGAAATCGACGGAACACGCGGCCGGCTTGTGATCGAGAACGGAAAGCTGCACCTGGACCAGCTGGAGATGGAAGAGCCTGAGTTCAATGCCACCTGGACCAAGGGTCTGGGCAAGCCCAAGATGCAGTCCATGGAAATCCCGGTGGAAGGCGAGTATACCTCCCACTGCGGGATCATGGAGAACTTCTGCCAGTCCATTCTCACGGGTGCACCCCTGTACGCCAATGGACTGGAAGGCATCAACGGTCTGGAGATCTCCAATGCCATTCATCTGTCCGACTGGACCGGCGGTGGCTGGGTCGACGTGCCTGTGGACCCGGACCTGTTCTGCGCTCTTCTGAAGGAAAAATGTGGTGGTGAACTGCCGGAATAACCAGGGCAGCAACATACGCCCCATTTCCACAGCGTGTCAATCTCAAATGATGTCTGTAAGGAGGCAAGCCTTATGAGCACACTGTCCAAGCCCGGAAAAGGGCAGGTGATCAATCGTCCCCACAGGTCGTTAAGGCAGCGGGTCTGCAGGGATTTTCAGATGAACTGGAAACTGTACCTGCTGTTCCTGCCTATACTCGCCTATTTCATTATCTTCAAGTATGCGCCCATGGCCGGCCTGGTCATTTCATTCCAGGACTATAAGGCAGCCAAGGGGATTGCAGGCAGCCGATGGGTAGGCATGAAGCATTTCATTAATTTCTTCAATGACCCGTTCCTGCCCCGGCTGCTGCGCAATACAGTAACCATTGCCCTTTCCACACTCACGTTCTCCTTCCCGTCCGCCATTGTTCTGGCACTGCTGATCAATGAACTGCGTTCCCGGAGAATGAGCCGTGTGGTACAGACCATCAGTTATATCCCGCATTTCATATCCATGGTGGTCGTATGCGGTATCATCCGGGACCTGACCAGCCGGACCGGTGGCGTGACCATGCTTTTGCACTGGGTCTTCGGCATGCCGGTTACGAACATGCTCTATGAACCGAACTACTTCGTGCCCATCTATATCGTTTCAGATATCTGGTCAAATATCGGCTGGAATTCCATTGTGTATCTCTCAGCACTGACTGCCATTGATCAGGAACTGTACGAGGCTGCCAGAGTGGACGGCGCCAACAAGTGGCATCAGATCATCCATATCACCATTCCATGCCTCATTCCCACCATCGTGATCATGTTCATTCTCAAGGTCGGAAAGATGTTTGACGTGGGCTATGAAAAAATCATGCTGCTCTACACACCCCTGACCTATGAACGCGCTGACGTAATCAATACCTATGTTTACCGGCGTGGCTTTGCCGAGAATGTGAACTTCAGCTATTCCACAGCTGTGGGCTTCTTCAATTCTGTCGTATGCTTCATGCTCGTGTTCTTTACCAATAAGATTACACGCCGCATGGGCGGGAACAGCCTGTGGTGAAAGGAGGCGGCCATTATGACATCGGTTTCCAAGCGCAGAGAAAAGAAGGTCATCCGTATCCCGCTGGGCGAGCGGATCTTCTACATGGCTGACAACTGCCTGATGGTCCTCCTGTGCGTGCTGATCCTGATCCCGCTGATCCACGTAATTGCCGGCTCCTTCAGTGACGGTGGCGAATACATGGCGCATTCCGGGCTCCTGTTCTGGCCGCTCAAGCCCACCATTGCCGCATACCAGTCCGTGATCGCGAACCAGAACATCTGGACCGGGTACCGCAATACCCTGTTCATCGTAATCGTCGGAACTTCCTTGGACATGCTCTGCTCACTGGTGGCAGCCTATGTCCTGTCACGGAAGAATTACATGCTCAAGAGCTTCTTTAACCTGCTTGTAGTTTTCAGTATGTATTTTTCCGGCGGCATGATTCCCTTCTTCCTGGTCGTCAAGGGTGTAGGGCTGTATAAGTCCATATGGTCTCTGATCCTGCCCTCACTGATCAATGTATTCAATCTTGTGATTGTACGCACAGCCATGACCGGTGTCCCGGACAGTCTGGAGGAAAGCGCTGAGCTGGACGGTGCGGGGCATCTGACCATCCTGTTCCGGATCATTACACCCCTGATCCTGCCTTCCGTCGCTGTGGTGGCACTGTATTACGCTGTGGCACACTGGAACAGCTGGTTCAATGCCATGCTGTTCATCAAGGATCATGCACTGTATCCGCTGCAGCTGATCCTGCGTGAGATTCTGATCCTTTCCGATACGGACGAAGGATTCATGATGAGTGAGACCATACAGTTTGCCACCATTGTCGTGGCTACTGTCCCGATCCTGTGCGTATACCCCTTTATCCAGCGGTATTTCGTCAAGGGCATCATGGTCGGTGCAGTCAAGGGATAAAAAAGGAGGAAACCTATGCGCGTTCCTTACGATACCATGCGGAATGAGTTTATCCGCGTACTGAACAAGTATGGCATTACCGGTGAACGGGCTGAACTGTCCGCGACTCTGTTCGCCGATGCCAGCCGCGACGGGATTTATACACACGGGCTCAACCGTTTTCCCAAGTTCATCAAGAGCATTGAGAACGGATCCGTTGATGTACACGCTGAAGCAGAACCTGAAGCCAGTCTTGGTGTACTGGAGAGATGGAACGGACATCGCGGCTGCGGGAACCTGAATGCGTACCGCTGCATGAACCGCGCCATTGAACTGGCACACCAGCAGACCATTGGTGTGGTCGCACTGAACAATACCAATCACTGGATGCGTCCGGGGAATTATGGCCTGATGGCGGTCAGGGAAAACTGCATCGGAATCCTGTGGACCAATACGGTCCCGAACATGCCGCCCTGGGGCGGACGTGAAGCCCGGCTCGGGAACAATCCTGTGGTCTTTGCCGTGCCCAATGGTGAGGATGCACCGGTACTCCTGGATGTAGCCATGTCCATGTTCTCCTATGGTAAGCTGGAAAGCTATGCCCGCCAGAACCGGGAGCTGCCCGTGGACGGCGGACTGAACCCGGATCAGCAGATCACACGGAATGCAGCGGATATCCTGAAGACACATCAGGTACTGCCCATCGGGTACTGGAAAGGCAGTGGCCTGTCCCTGATGCTGGACCTGATCGCCGCAGCCCTGAGCGGCGGGCGTACTTCCAGGCAGGTGGGTGAACTGCCCACGGAGACCGAGCTCAGTCAGGTCTTTATCGCCATTGACCTGAACCGGCTGCCGGACAGTGAAGCTTTTGCACAGAAGGTCCGTGATACACTGGCCGATATGCAGACCTCGATGCCGGTGGATCCCGAACGCCCGGTGTACTACCCCGGGAAAAACATGATGAAGACCCGCGAGGAGAATATGCGTCTTGGTATTCCCGTGGAGGACAGCGTATGGGAAGCGGTGCTGAACCTATGAACACACAGTGGATTCCCGGCGCAGTCTCCGCAACCTTCAAGAAAATGCCCATGACGGCTGACCAGGTCATTGACCTGCTGACCGACTGTGGACTGCGTGCCGTTGAGTGGTCCGAAAATGTGCACGTGCAGCCGGACGACCCTGAGGGAGCCGCTCTCCTGCGAAAGAAAACCGAAGACGCAGGACTGCAGGTTGCAGCCTATGGCTCCTATTTCCGGCTGGGTGAGAATGAAGACCCTGGTGATGTCTTCTCGCGCAGTCTGGTGTCCGCTGTCGCACTCGGCGCACCTCTGATCCGTGTCTGGGCAGGTACAAAGGCTTCTGCTGAAGTCAATGAGTCAGAATTCCACCGTCTCGCAGACGAGGCCGCCCTGATAGCGGAGATCGCCGCAGAAGCAAATGTCCGGATCGCATTTGAATGGCATAAGAACACACTCACGGATACCAATGCTTCTGCAATGCGCCTGCTTGCACAGGCTGACCATCCGAATCTTTTCTGTCTCTGGCAGCCCACGGTCGCACTGAGCCCACGGGAACGCACAGAAGGAATCCGGATGCTCGGCAACCGGCTTCTGAACCTGCATGTCTACTCCTGGCCAGACGGCAGGCGCGGACCGCTGAATGCAGCCGAATGGCAGTATTACCTGGATGCCGCCGGGCAGATCGGCGGCACGCACTGTGCACTCCTGGAGTTTGTGCAGGGCGATACCGCTGAGCAGTTCCGGGCAGACGCCGGGACCCTGCTCAAGCTCTTGGAAAGTGGTGAAAATCATGGCTGATCTGTATGTCAAATCTCTGGATATGATCAATCCGTTCGTAGTCGCCTCATCCCCGGCCACACAGGGTGCCAGGAATGTCCTGAAAAG
>ONWQ01000318.1 GCA_900321565.1 uncultured Eubacteriales bacterium | reverse complement strand
TTCGACCTTGCCGGTCAGGGGTGTCGGAGTAACTGGGAATTCGGGCCATTTCCGAACGCTGTTCCCGTTTTCAGTTTCTGGAAAGGCGGTAGTCGGCCTACTTCTTAGGAGGCGACCGCTCTATCCTACTGAGCTACGGAACCATGTCCTCGAAATCCTTATTTCACAAGATTTTCGAGCTTTTCGGTCTTTCTGTCCGAGCAGAGAAATCCATTGCCATCGCATTTGCTAGCTACCTGTATATGGAGTGTTCGCCTTTCACCGACTCTTGATCTTCCACTTCATGTTAGCCGTTTTACGATAGCTTCAAAAGGAAAAAGTGAACAAATCAGTACCGGATCGCTTATCTCAGACAAACTCTTTGCCCAACAGTGTACCGGTGTGTTGATTATTCATACAACGGAGAGCATACCATTCTCACGTAGCAATTGCAAGTACAAAATATAGCAGAACCGCGACAGATTGTTACAGATACCTCAGAGTAACTTCCGTTTTTTGGCGCAGGTCATCAATACCCTATTCGACTTATTTCAGTATTCAGTTTTCCCTTTCCACATGACCGAAACATATGTTTTCATTATATTCCTGTCCACACGCAGATACGCCATATTGTACAACCCTGACCCAGAGTGTGCAAGGAGCATACCATTTGGGTAGTCTCAGTCTGCAGGCCATGCCGGTCCTGATTCAGATATCACAAACATGCTGCAGACAATCCAAATCATGTCTGCAGCATGTTTGTGTACATTATTTTTTCCGCATAGATTCAATCAGTTCCAGAATCCTTGCTGTCCCATCGGCAGGCGGCGCTTTCTTGACAGCAGCCTGCAGGGCATCTTTCTGCTCCCATGTAAGCCGAAGCTCTTTCACCAAAGTATCCGTATTCATATTTTCCTGAAGAAGGACTCGGCAAAGTCCGCGCTTTTCCATGCTCTGTGCATTCAGAATCTGGTCTCCCCTGCTTGCTCCCTTGGGATAAGGCACCAGCAGCATGGGTTTATCCAATGCCTGAAACTCCATCAGCGCATTACTCCCGGCACGGCTCAGAACAAGATCGGCACAGGCCAGAATGTCCGGCGCTTCCTGATCAATAAACTCAATCTGACAATAGTCCGGTGTGCCCTCCAGTTCCGGGGCAAGATTTCCTTTCCCGCAGATGTGGGCTACCTGAAACTGTTCTGTCAGGACTGGTAGAGCCTCCCGCAGTACCTTATTCACAGCCTGTGCACCGCTTGACCCACCCATCATCAGAAGGACAGGTTTATCCTTTGTAAAACCCAGTCTGGTCAGCCCTTTGTTTCTGTCTCCCTGGAACAATTCAGGCCGTAGTGGAGTCCCGACCATTTCTGCTTTGTCACCCAATGCCTTCGCACATTCCGGAAATGTCGTGACCATCCGGGTGGCAAACGGTTTACATAGTTTATTTGCAAGTCCGGGAGTCAGGTCACTTTCGTGGCACAGCACAGGCACCCGGTGCAGCCAGGCGCCGAACACGACCGGAACAGCAACAAAACCTCCCTTGCTGAAAACAATGTCAGGCCTGATCTTGCCCATTAGCCGTGCTGACTGAAAGGCACCCGCCACAACCCTGAACGGATCTGTCAGATTCTGCCATGAAAAATACCGGCGCAGTTTGCCCGTCTTTACCGCATGATACGTGATCCCGGGAATGGAGCGGATCTTATCCGCTTCCATTCCATTGGCGGTGCCTATATAGTGAATGGTATATCCCTTTTCCTTCAAATGCGGTATCAATGCCAGGTGCGGGGTAACATGCCCAAGCGTGCCGCCACCGGTCAGAACAATCGTTTTTCCCATTTCGTTCTCTCCTTATGCCTTCTGTGCGTACTGGATTCCGTCTGCTGTCACAATCGCATACCACAGCGGAGGCTTTGAAACTTCCTGGCAGGATACCGTGATCGCATTACGGATCGCCTGTTCTGCTTTCAGGGCATCTTCTTCACTTCTGGCAAACAGTTCACAGAGCTCCGTTTCATCTGTAACATGATCGCCAATCCGGACTTTCAGAATATAGCCGACAGCCGGATCAATTACATCCGTTTTACGGATTCTGCCGGCACCCATGGCCTGCGCAGCAAGGCCGAGAGCTGTCGTATTCATATCGGCAATAATCCCTGTCTGCTGCATTCTTACCGTTCGGCGGACCGGAGCCTGAGGCAACCTTCTGACATCATCACAAACGCCCGGGTCCCCGCCCTGCGCTCGGATCATGGTTCTCAGCTTTTCCAGCCCGCGTCCGGATTCCAGTGCTTCCATCAGCATCTGTCTGGCCTGATCTTCACTGTCTGCCTTACCAGCCAGAATCAGCATATGACTGCCAAGAATCAGAGAAACCTCCAGCAGATCACCCCGGGTTCTGCCGGCAAGCACATCAATCGCTTCCTTGACTTCCAAGGCATTCCCGACATGTGTTCCAAGCGGCTGTTCCATACCCGTAACAATCGCCCGGACAGGCTTTCCCGCAAGATGTCCGATCTTGACCATGGTTTCCGCCAGTGCAACCGAACCCTCCAGCGTCTGCATGATCGCACCGCTGCCAGTCTTGACATCCAGCACGATGGCATCCGCTCCGGATGCAAGCTTCTTGCTCATGATGGAGGAAGCAATCAATGGAAGACTGTCTACTGTGGAAGTCACATCCCGTAATGCATACAGTGTTTTGTCTGCCGGAGCCAGACTCCCCGTCTGGCCGATCACTGCAATGCCATCCCGGTTCACCTGTTCCACAAACTGGGCTTCGGTCTCCGATACACTCATGCCCGGAATCGATTCCAGTTTGTCCAGCGTGCCGCCGGTATGCCCAAGACCGCGTCCGCTCATTTTTGCGACAG
>ONWQ01000398.1 GCA_900321565.1 uncultured Eubacteriales bacterium | reverse complement strand
TCGCACCCGCAGCGGCGCATCAGGGTGCCGAGTATGAGGTAGAACCAGCCCAGAAGGGAAGTCTGCGAGGCCTGCGGCTGCCGTGCTTCGTCAAGCATATGGTTGTAATAGGACAGGATCGGCTCGGCCGGCACATGATGCAGAGCAATGCTGGATCTGGACAGGTTCAGCTGTTTCATGTAGTACTCCGCCTTTTCCCCGAAAAAACCGACAAAGTACACATCCCAGGGGTCCAGATCGTCTGCATTGTAGGAGACCATGGTATTGCTCGGAAAGAGAAACAGGTCACCCTGCTGGAGAAAAAACGTTTTTCCGTCCACCGTGAAAAAGCCCTTCCCGCGGACAACATAGTGCAGTATGTCATGATTGCGCAGGTCCTTGAGTGAATTGTCTCCGGGCGCATGGGAGACATGCCCCACATGATCAATGACGATCTCTGCAGACGGCGCATTCCGGTTCCGCTTCAGATGGACCACGTCATAGTTGGCCGGTTCCATTTCACGCATATTCCTGCCTCCTTTGTTTGCAGATCTGTCTTATTTATGGCCAATATACACCAAAAATGGAACGGATGCAATATTTGTATAACGTAACGAAGGATTTATATAATTCTGAATCCGCCTGATTTGTCTATAATGGATACAACAAAGTGCAGACGCACACAATTGAAAAGGAGGGTAACCCATGAAGAAACTGGTTGCGTGTTTACTGGTTCTGCTGATGCTGACAGGGATGGTGACCATAGCAGGCGCAGAGAGCGCCCGGGAAGGCTATGTGAATACCGGGAAGCTTCAGTATGACCTGAATCATGAAGTCAACAACGGCGAGGACATGACACTGGAATTCTGGGTACAGGTGGAGCTGGCGGAAACCTACCAGAAATGGTGCGACGCATATACCGCACTGCATCCGAACATCAAGTTCAATATTACCCAGGGCTCCAATGAGGACCACTTCAAGAAACTGGGCATGGCGCTGCCGGCCGGTTCCGGACCGCACCTGTTCCATATGCACAATTCCTTCATTGACCAGTTCATGGTCAATCTCAAGCCCTATGACCCCGCGGTATTCCCTCTGGATGACCTGCGGGAGGACTACATCTTTGTGGACGAAAGCCTTTACGGCGGGAACATGTATTATCAGGGCCTGGCCGTCATGAGCTGCGGTGTGTTCTACAACAAGCAGATGTGGGCAGACGCCGGGCTTACGGAAAACGACATTCCGAAGACCTGGGACGAACTGGCCGAAGTCGCACAGAAACTCACGCAGTACGACGAGAACGGGAACATCACGGTTGCAGGCTTCAACTACAATGAGATGAGCATGGAATATCTCATCACGGCCCTGCATTATCACCTGGGCGTGCCCATGTTCGGCGCGGACGGCAGAACGCCTGTCTTCAATGATGGCTTCAAAAAGTGCGTGGAATGGCTGAGAGACCTGTATACGGAAAAGAAGGTCGGCTCCGTGGAACTGCCCATGAGCATTCTGAGCTTCTCTCAGGGCACCTCGGCCATGACCTACATCGGCACCTGGTTCGGCAACTGGATGAAGGTGAATGCTCCGGACATCGAGTACGGATTCTTTATCCTGCCCAGCGTGGACGGCAATCCGGCCCCGGCCTATGACCGCTCGAATATTGAAGTATCGCCGTCGATCAATGCCAATGTGACCGATGCTGAGTATGCCGTGATCAATGATTTCCTCTGCTACCTGCTGTCCAATGATAACTTTGTTCTGGACTTTGCACTCAAGCAGTACGGCACGCCGACCAAGAAATGCCTGATTGACAATCCGGATGTCCAGGCGGATGAGGTGCTGGGCACCACGGCACGGTATATGGACCGGCTGATCTATCCCGGTGCGTATCCGGACGTCTATCATTCCACGATCAAGAAGTACTTCTATGACGAAGTCATGCTCAATGGCATGGATATCCAGGAAGCCATGGATGCATGCAAGGAAGAAATCATGGATGCCATGGAGACCACAGAGTTTGTCTCCGAAGAGAACAAGTATCCGCACGCGGATGAACTGGTTTTCGAATAATCATCTGAGGACATGCGCCGCGCCGCTCTTTCGGCGCGGCCTTTCATGACCTGGGAGGGACAGTTATGCATCAGCAGCCGGTGGTACGCGGAAAAAGCAGACGGCTTTCCCAAAGCCAGCGGGTGATGATCGGCATTACGGTGGTGGCGCTGATCGTCTACTATGCTGTTTTTTTCGTTTTCCCGATCGGGTACGCGTTTGTCGGAAGCTTCTTCAACTGGATGCCGACGAAGCGGGTCTTTACTCCGATCGGGCTGGAGAACTATCGGAAGATCCTCGGACAGTCGACCCTGGGCCTCGCCATGCGCAATACACTGGTGTTTACGGCGGTGGTGACCCTGGGCAGGACAGTCCTGGGGCTTCTTATTGCTGCCCTGATTCATGGATTGAACCATGGGAAGAGCCTGTTCCGAACCATCTATTTCATTCCTGTGGTGACGTCCACAGTGGCCGTTTCCATGGTCTGGAAATGGATGTATGAGCCGTCCAATGGTCCGCTGAATTACTACCTGGGCCTGTTCGGTGTCCCGTCCCAGCGTTTCCTGAAGGACTCCGCCCAGGCACTGTGGTGTGTCATGGCCATGACGGTCTGGAAGGAAACCGGCTATGCCATGGTCATGTACATGGCCGGGATGACAGGGATCCCCGGGACGCTGTATGAGGCGGCGGAAATAGACGGTTGCACACGTCTGAAGGCGTTTCGGTACATCACGCTCCCGCTGCTGAAAACCACCACGGAGTTTGTGCTCCTGACTTCGTTTGTATCCTACTGCCAGACATTCACGCAGATTGACCTGATGACCGGCGGCGGGCCGGGCAAGGCAAGCTATACCATGGTCTATTACCTGTATCAGGAAGCCTTCGGGAACAACCGGTTCGGCCGGGCTTCGGCCATTGCCTTTGTCCTGTTCGCCGTGATCCTGGTCTTCTCCGTGCTCCAGCTTCGCATCACACGCGGGAAGGAGGCGGAGAAACATGCATGAATCCAGGCAGAAGGTCATTCTGACCGGCAGCATACGGCTCCTGATCCTGTGTATCGGAGCCTGCGTGATGCTGTATCCTTTTATCTACATGATCCTGAGCTCATTCAAGCTCAATGCGGAGATCATCCGCACACCGCCCACGTTTTTCCCGGAAACATTCACATGGAGCAATTATGGCAAGGTGTTCCTGGAAAACCGCTTCGGCAGGTTCTTCTTCAACAGCATCTGGCTGACCGTGGTAAAGACAACCCTGATCCTGTATTCCAGTGCGTTCTTCGGGTATGTCTTTTCCAAACTGAGTTTCCGGGGCAAGGATGCACTCTTCCTGTTCGTGCTTGCCACCATGATGATCCCCTGGCCGGTCACCATTGTGCCGCAGTATCAGCTGATGACCTGGTTCGGATGGGTGGGAGAGTATACATCCCTGATCATACCATCCCTGTTTTCCACCTTCGGCATTTATATGATGCGCCAGTACATGGCGGCTGTGCCGGATGAACTGGTGGAAGCTGCACGGATTGACGGGGCGGGAGAATTCACCATTTTCCACCGGATCGTGATGCCGGATGTGACGGCGGCACTCTCGGCCCTGGGTATATTCCAGTTCCTCTGGGTATGGGATGACTATCTGTGGCCGTTCCTGATGCTCCAGAGCATGGACCGGTACACACTGCCGGTGGGACTGTCCCTGTTCAATGGTCAGTATTTCAATGATAATGGCGGAATCTTTGCTGCGGCGACCATCTCCGTCATGCCGGTGATCATCGTATATCTTCTGTTCCAGCGTCAGTTTGTGGAAGGCATTGCCATAACCGGAATCAAAGGATAAAGGAGGAAAACACTGTGTCCGTAACCTGTAAGAATGGAATCTATACGCTTTCAGGCGGGGATGTCAGCTATGTCCTGTATGTCACGGAGGAGAAACAGCTGCTGAACCTGTACTGGGGCAAGCGCCTGCCGGAAGGCGCCCTGGAGCCGGAACTCTCGGACTGGCCGGGCTTTGCCTCCTTTGACCTGCCGACGTACCATCTGCCATGGGAAGTCCCGGTGCTGGGCCAGGGCTGGTACGGGGAGCCGGCAGTAGACGTGGTCAATGCGCAGGGGGACCATGTGCTGGACCTGCGCTTTGTGGACGCGCGGATCTTGCCCGGAAAGCAGCCGCTCAGAGGACTGCCGGCCACGTATGTGGAAGAGGACAGTGAAGCTACCACTCTTGAAATCGAGCTTGCGGACCCGCTGACCGCCATGCAGGTCACGCTCCGCTATGCTGTGTATGAAAAGACCGGAGCGATTACGCGCAGCATGTGTGTGACCAATGCGGGCAGGGATCCCGTATCCCTCCGGGGCGCGTTGTCTGCCTCGGTCCCGCTCTGGGGAGCCGGATATGATGTCCTGCACCTGAAGGGTGCCTGGGCACGGGAGAGAAGCCTTGTGCGCACGCCCGTGGGCGAGGGTGAGTACCGGATCGGCAGCCAGCGCGGTGCATCCGGGCATGA
>ONWQ01000131.1 GCA_900321565.1 uncultured Eubacteriales bacterium | reverse complement strand
CACCCTGATCACCCCCATCGCTATGGAACAGGGCCTGCGTTTCGCTATCCGTGAGGGTGGCCGTACGGTTGGTTCCGGCGTTGTGGCCAAGGTCATCGAATAAATGAATGCGTCAATCTGGACCGGGTAAAACCGGTCCAGATGGCAGCCACTTATTGGCAGGAGGTGTCAGAGCATGGCAAATGCTGCTCGTCAGAAGGTTTGCCTCGCATGCACAGAGTGCAAGCGGCGCAACTATAACAACATGAAGAACAAGAAGAACACGCCGGACCGTGTTGAACTGAAAAAGTATTGCCCTTTCTGCAAGAAGCACACTGTCCATCGTGAAACCAAATAATGAACGTAACACCGTGAGGATGTGATTAATATGGCAGATGAAAAGAAAGCACCGGCCAAGGCAAAGCCCTCAGGTTGGGAGAAGTTTGTCAATTTTTTCAAGCATCTTCCTTCAAAGATTGCAAAGCCGTTCAAAGACATGTGGCATGAACTGAAACGTGTTACATGGCCGACCAAGCGCAAACTCGTGATTTACAGCATCATCGTTTTGGTGTTCATGCTGTTCATGGGTGTTGTGATCGGTCTGTTCGACTTGGGAGCATCCGCACTGGTCAAGGCACTGGGAAATATCGTTTCCTGATAGCCTTACCGATAGGAGATAATCATGAGCAATTTACCGAACAACGAACAGGATCAATATGTACCGAAGACAGTTGAGGAAGCTGAATCCGATCCGAGACTCTGCTGGTACGTGATTCATACTTATTCGGGATATGAAAACAAGGTTATGGATACCCTGCAAAAGGCAGTTGAGAACAGCGAAAAGATGCAGAAGCTGATTCTCGATATCCGTGTGCCTGTGACCGTTGTGGACGAGATCCGGAATGGAAAACGGACACAGACGACGCGGAAGGTCTTTCCAGGGTATGTCATGATCCGAATGATCTGGACCACCGAAAGCTGGTATCTCGTTCGGAATACCCGTGGAGTGACTGGTTTTGTAGGTCCTGAGAGTAAACCTGTTGCGCTGTCGGATGAAGAGGTTGAGCGTATGCTTAACCCGGTTCAGGAATCCCGCACAAATATTGCCATTGGGCAGGAAGTACGCGTGCGTACAGGTGTCTTGGAAGGTTTCGAAGTCACTGTTGAAGACATGGATCTGCCTGCAGGCAAGATTGTTGCGAAAGCAACCATGCTCGGCAGAGAACAGATGATTGAGCTCAACATCGAAGATGTTGAAGCTGTCGAACGGTGACCATTTCACTTGGCTTAAACGCTGTTTACAGCGTGGCAGGCAGCAATGCCTTTTCCATTCATTCGGTAAACGAATGAACGTGGGAGGAAGCAAACGCTTCCGCGTTACCACATTTTACAGGAGGTGCCATTACCATGGCAAAGAAAGTTACTGCATACATCAAGCTGCAGGTTCCTGCAGCCAAGGCAAATCCCGCTCCGCCTATTGGTCCGGCTCTGGGCCAGCATGGTGTGAATATTCCTGGCTTCTGCAAGGAATTCAATGAGCGCACAAAGAATGAAGCAGGTATGATTATTCCTGTTGTCATTACTGTGTATTCTGACCGCTCCTTTACATTCATTACAAAGACTCCTCCGGCTCCTGTGCTCATCAAAAAAGCACTGAACCTTGAAAGTGCCAGCGCACGTCCGAATAAGGACAAGGTTGGACAGCTGACCAAGGAACAGGTCCGGAAGATTGCTGAGACGAAAATGCCCGACCTGAATGCAGGCAGCATTGAAGCCGCAATAAGTATGGTAAAGGGTACTGCCCGCAGCATGGGTATTACCGTTGAGGAATAAGAAAGAATATACAGTGGGGAATAACCCCTGAACAATGTGGGAGGACAATGTGCCGTTAAGACCACATGGGAGGAATAAACATGAAGCATGGTAAGAAATATCAGGACAGCGCAAAACTGATCGATCATCTGAATCAATATGATCCTGATCAGGCTTGTGATCTGGCTGTTCAGACAAGCAAGGCAAAGTTTGACGAGACCGTAGAGATTTCCGTCCGTCTGGGACTGGATCCTCGTCATGCTGATCAGCAGGTCCGTGGTGCAGTCGTTCTGCCCAATGGTACCGGTAAAGTAACCCGTGTGCTGGTTTTTGCAAAGGGTGACAAAGCTAAGGAAGCACAGGCCGCAGGTGCTGATTATGTCGGTGCTGAGGACATGGTACAGAAGATCCAGCAGGAAAACTGGTTCGACTTCGATGTCTGCGTTGCAACACCTGACATGATGGGCGTTGTTGGCCGTATCGGTCGTGTACTGGGCCCGAAAGGACTTATGCCTAACCCGAAGAGTGGTACCGTGACCATGGATGTGGCCAAGGCCATCAGCGAAATTAAAGCTGGTAAAGTTGAGTATCGTCTGGATAAGACAGCGATTATTCACTGCCCGGTAGGCAAAGTATCTTTTGGTAAGGAAAAGCTGCTTGAGAACCTGCAGACCCTGATGGAAGCTATCATCAAGGCTAAGCCTTCTGCTGCCAAGGGCACCTATCTGCGCTCTATCTATCTGAGCACAACCATGGGCCCCAGCGTGCGTGTTAACCCGCTGAAGTTCTAAGCACTTCTGTAAGCCTTTAAGACGATCGCTGTTCGGTGATCGTCTTTTATTGTACATGGTATTTTGTCGGGCGCTTATTACTCCTGGACAGAAGTTTAGCGATACGTAAGTTATTTGACGTGTCACTTAAAGTATGGCAAGATAGAATATAACCGGAAAAGGATCAATGTATAAGGCTGCATAATACAACAAAAGTGCAAATACCATGTTGACACTTGATGTGTGACAATGTAATCTTAATGCATTCTATGTTTTCCGTAGTGTGTGGAGGGAATCAGTGAAACGGTATCTGATGAACTACGGACCTGTCATTCTTTTAGGTGGCCTGATTATTCTGATCCAGTATGGAACCGGGAAGGGAACATCTGCACTGATTTCAGATGTACTTTTCGCAATCGGGACTGCCTCACTGCTGATAGGACTGATTTTACAGCTGCGGAAGATGAAGATGTTTGCTTCATTTTCGTGGGGAACGCGAATGCTGAAGCGAATCTTTACACGTGAAGCCAAAACCGGGAGAATAGAATCGGAAAGCTATGCCCTGTACAGAGCAAACTATGGTAATCATGTGAACGCATTTCCGTATCTGCTCTTTGCGGTAATATTTATTTTACTCAGCGCATTGGCTGTGCGCTTATGACATTTTGTGAGGAGGCGTATTTATGAAAAAGGCTCTAGCGTTCGTTATCATGCTAGTGCTTGCCATGAGTGTTTTTGCATTGGCAAGTGCTGAGAAAACTGTGCATCTTTACATGGCTAGTGATACACCAACATTGAATCAGCATAATTCTGTCGAGACAAGTCTTGATACGCCCGTCAGTTATTGCGGCGCAACACTGTATCGTGCTGTAGCGGATGAAACAAGACTGAATTACGAGTATATCGGCGAAATTGCATCCGATCTTCCAAAGCAGATCGATGATCTGACATGGGAGATTCCGCTTCGCCCCGAAGCTAAATGGGCAAACGGAGATCCGATCAATGCCGATACAGTAATGTATTCCTTCAAAATGCTTCTGGATCCCAATCTTGCCAACCAGATGGCTGATTTCCTTTCTGATTTTTCCATTACCATTCTTAATGCCAAGGAATACAGCAAGCAGACAAGCGATGCTCCGGTTGCATGGGAAGATGTAGGCATCAAAAAGATTGATGATTATACAATTCAGATTGTGACTACTTCTCCCGTAACACAGAAGGATGTCTGCTCACATTTTACGACCCGTGCTGTAGCCATGGTTTATGAACCGCTTTATGAGCAGGGAATGAATGAAACCAGAACAAGCACGACTTATGGCAGTGTCCCGGAAATGTGGATGAGCGCAGGTCCGTACAAGCTGGACTCCTGGGTTCATGATTCTGTGCAGACATACGTACGCAATGAGAATTACTGGCTGCCGGAATATTTCCATTATGACAGTGTGGATGTTCGTGTTATCCGTGACATGAACGCCCGTGTCGAACTCTGGGAACAGGGTGCACTGGATACTCTGAGCCCGGATATCAACACAATTGAGACCTATATTGATGATCCGCGTCTGGTGGAATTCAGTTCCATCACTGTCTTCCATATTGATGTGAACTGCAAGAATCCGGAGAATCCTCTGACAGCTTCTCTGAATTATCGTAAGGCGCTCTATCATGCGATGAATCGTGAGGTCATTGCAAAGTCGATCTTTGGTTATCAGCAGCCAAGCGGCGTGTATGTCAATGGTCAGGCTGGTATGTTCTCTGGTCAGATCTATCGTGACAGCGATGCCGGCAAGGCAGTCGTGGAGCGTGTTGAGTCCTGGGGACCTGCTGGGTATAATCCTGAACTTGCCCGTGAATACCTGAAAAAAGCATATGAAGAGTGCGGAGTTCCGGAGGATACGGTGATCACGCTGATCATGGCCTTTGACGAAAGCGATCTGGCATGGAAAGCAACGGCTGAGTATCTCATGGAAGAGTTCCCGGTGATCTTTGAAGGAAAAATCAATCTTGCAATCACGACTTATGCAGGCATCAGCACCACAGCATTCAAGGAAACGACGGATGTCTGGGATCTTTCGCCTAATGACTGGAGTCGCAGTGCAAGCCGGACGTATCCCTATTCCTGCTTCTATTACTATCGTCGGGCTTATGAAAGCCATCCGAACAATTACTTCGATGATGAGTTTGAGGCCCAGTACGATGTGTGCGACAGTGATGAGGTAAAGGCCGACTATGCTCGTATGCTTGAAGAAACAGCTAAACTGGAAAACATTTATCTGGACAAGGTAATTCAGATTCCGATGGTTCAGGAAATCAGTTACCAGATGTTCGCGGACCGACTGGAACTGCCGGTTGACACATATGTACCAGGTTTCGGCTGGGGCGTTATTTATGGAGATATTGTCGAATAATCCATAAGACTCTGATTTGTTGATACATAGGCATACGCTGTTTGACGGTGTATGCCTATGTTTTGTGGAGACAGGAGATAGCCATGTTCAAATATATCCTGGGTCGTTTCGGTGCCATGCTGCTGACATTGTTTCTGGTTATGACACTTTCGTTCTGGGTCATCCGTCTCATGCCCATGAGTATTTTTGAAAATCCGGAGGTATCACCGGAAGTACAGCATAAGCTGGAAGAACGCATGCATCTGCATGAGCCAATGATTGTTCAGTACTATTATTTCCTGGAGGGAATTGTGCTGCGCGGGGACTTTGGCACTTCCGTAAAGATGCGTCCGGGGCTTGAAGTGTTCTCCATTATTATGGAGCGGATTCCGCCGACCATGGTTCTGAACTTTTTTTCATTGCTGATTTCCATACCATTAGGGATCATTGCGGGAACTGTTGCAGCATTGAAACGAAACCGATGGCCTGATCATCTGATCTCATTTTTGATTGTTATCTTTATTTCTGTACCCTCATTTGTTTTTGCATCTCTGCTTCAGTATCTGCTCACATTTGTTTTCCCGGTGTTTCCAACACTGTATAATGCACAGGCACCCAATGTATGGGCAGCTTTTCATTCCATGGTATTACCTGTGGTAGCCCTGTCTCTGAATCCGATTGCAACGATTGCGAGATACCTGCGTGGAGAATTGATTGAGACACTTTCATCAGAGTATATGGTGCTTGCACGAACAAAAGGGCTGACTCAGCAGGAAGCAACATGGAAGCATGCTTTCCGTAATTCATTGGTTCCGATTGCAAATACCATCATCCCTATGATCACGGGGATCATGGGCGGTTCTCTGGTGATTGAGAAATTGTTTTCAGTTCCGGGAGAAGGCGGCTTGCTGATCGATTCAATCCTTGCGGGAGATCATTTTCTGACGGTCGCCCTTCTGATCTTTTATTCTTTGATCTCTTTGATTACAATCCTGATTGTGGATATCTCATACGGTATCATCGATCCTCGGATCCGGATAGGCGGTGGGAAATAATGATTCTGGACCGTGACCATCTTCCGGAGGAAATCAAGAACATTCCCAGGGAAGAGTTTGAACTTGCAGATAATGACTGGAAAACGGATGAACGTTTTACGACGGAAGCGATCGGGTTTTATCGTGACGCGTTCCGTCGACTGCGCAAGAATACAGTATCCATGGTATCTCTGTCAGCTATTCTGTTGATCGTGATTCTGGCTCTGATTGTCCCGAATGTTTCCGGATACAGTTATGTTCAGCAGAACCTGGACCAGAAAAACCTGCCGCCGAAGATTCCTGGACTGGAACGACTGGGTATTGCAGACGGGACACGTGTGCTGACCAACAGGAAAAAAAGCTCGATTGAGGATCCGAACCGTTTCCCTGAAGGTTCCGTGTTGCGTATTGTCCGGGAATACCAGGCTGGAAAGCAGACGGCAGTGGATGTTCTGGTTGATTATTATGCCTATTGTGGTGTCCCGGAAGGTGAGTATCACTGGTTCGGAACAGACTATCTGGGACGCGATATTATGACGCGTCTTTTCCGCGGGGCCCGGATTTCTCTGCTGATTGCCCTGATCTCCGTGGGCACAAACCTGATTATAGGGATTATCTATGGATCTGTAGCAGGATACTATGGCGGAAAAATAGATATGATTCTGACACATGTTGCAGAGATTCTGGACGGATTACCGTATATTGTTGTCACTATTCTGTTCATGCTGCTGTTTGGATCGGGCATGTTCTCGATTATACTGGCTTTGACGGTTACCGGCTGGATAGGAACAGCACGACTGACCAGAGCACAGTTTTATCGCTTTAAAGGCCGTGAATACGTGCTCAGTGCAAGAACGCTTGGTATCCCGGACTACAGGCTTATCTTCAGGCATATTCTTCCGAATACGGTGGGACCATTGATTACACGCGCGATGATTGCTGTGCCGGGTGCAATTTTCTCTGAATCTTTCCTGGCATATATTGGACTGGGAATTAAACCCCCGGAACCATCGATTGGTATTCTGCTGTCAACCGGGCAGGGTGTGTTATTGCAGTACCCTTATCAGACATTCTTTCCTGCGGTTCTGATTTCGGTGCTGATGATTGCATTTAACATGCTCAGCAATGGTCTGCGTGATGCCATGGATCCGAATCACCGAGGGGAGGAATGAATGCATGGAACAGGAAGATCGCATATTGCAGGTTTCAGACCTGAATGTTTCCTTTCATGCATTCGGTGGAACCGTACAGGCTGTACGTGGTGTATCATTTGACCTCAGGCGTGGCGAAACCATGGCTATTGTGGGCGAAAGCGGTTCGGGTAAATCGGTCACGATTAAGTCGGTCATGCGCATTCTGCCGGCCAGTGCGAGAATTGATTCGGGGAGTGTGCTCTACAACGGCCAGGACCTGATTCAGGCAAGTGAAGCAGAAATGCATGAGATCCGGGGACGCCGGATCGGCCTGATCTTTCAGGACCCTTTATCAGCACTGAATCCGATTATGAAAGTCGGTAAGCAGATTATGGAAGTACTGCGCAAGCGTGGGCTGAGCAAAGTGCAGGCCCGGGAACGTGCACTGCAGTTGATGAAGGATGTTGGAATACCTGAACCTGAGCGCAGGATTGAGCAGTATCCCTTCCAGTTTTCAGGTGGCATGCGGCAGCGAATCGTTATTGCTATTGCACTGGCGGGAGATCCTGAGATCCTGATCTGTGATGAACCGACAACAGCACTGGATGTGACTGTGCAGGCCAAGATCCTGGAATTGATTAACCAAATCAAGGAAGAGCGCAATCTTTCTGTGCTGTTTATTACGCATGACCTTGGCGTGGTTGCACAGATGGCTGACCGCATCTGCGTGATGTATGCCGGTAAGATTGTTGAGACAGGAACTGCAGAGGAGATTTTTCTGGACCCGAGACATCCGTACACATGGGCACTGCTTTCCTCCATGCCTGACCTGCATACGAGCGAAAGACTGGAGGCAATTCCTGGAACACCGCCAAACATGATTCATCCTCCGAAGGGGGATGCATTTGCACAGAGAAACAGATATGCGCTGAAGATTGACTTTAAGAGGGAACCGCCTACATTCCGGCTTACGAATACACACCTGGTTTCGTCGTGGCTTCTTCATCCTTCCGCACCGCCTGTAGAAATGCCGGAAAGCCTGAAGCTCCGGATTCAACGCATGAAGGAGGAGGCAGGGTATGTCTGAAAGCAGGAATCTTCTGGAAGTGGAACACCTTTGCCAGTATTTTACCAGTGGACGGGGCTCGCATAAGATTCTGGTCAAGGCTGTAGATGATATATCTTTCGCTGTCCGTGAAGCTGAAACATTCGGTCTGGTCGGAGAAAGTGGCTGCGGCAAGACAACAACGGGCCGCAGTATCATCCGGCT
>ONWQ01000186.1 GCA_900321565.1 uncultured Eubacteriales bacterium | reverse complement strand
TCTGGTCTGAAGCTGTCCGTCCTCATTCCACCCGGCAATATGCCGGCCGGAGGAGGCGCCGATATCAATTGCGAGGAATACTTTCATACGCTCACCAGCTTTCTCATTCATTGTACGCAGAATACAACGAAATGCAAGAACCCTGCCTGTGATCTTCAGATGTACCAGGCAGGATACGTCAGATGGAGTCTGTGGAAACCAATTGCATTTTTCCTGGGCTTGCACTAAACTTGGACGGAACACCGCACTGCAGTCCCGGCCTATGTCTGCAGTGTACAGAAAGGAGAAGCGGGGACGTCTGAATACAGACAGAGAAACCCGCTGACATGGATCATGAGACTGTCAACCAAGGGAAGATACAGTCTGTATGCCATGGCATACCTGGCAGGCTGCTATGGGAAAGGCCCGCTGCCACTGCGCTGCATTGCGCAGATGGGGGTACAGGAGGATTACCTGGAACAGCTTCTGATGACCATGCGCAAGGCCGGACTGGTTACGGCCGTGCGAGGTGCATCAGGTGGGTATATGCTGTCCAGGGAACCGTCCGCGATTACCATGGGGGATATCATTCGAGCTGCGGAAGGCCCGGTGCTGTTTTCGGAATGTGTGGAGGACCCGCTGTTCTGCGAGCGTGCGGAAGGGTGTCCGACGCTCCCGGTCTGGACCTACCTGACCCGGGGAATCGATCAGGTGCTGGACAGTATCACACTACAGGATATTATTCAGGGCAAGGAACCGGATTCATTGCGCTTCGGGGAGGGAAAACACCATGGACAGGATTTATCTTGATCATGCGTCCACGAGCCCGGTCACGCAGCATGTGTGGGAGACCATTGTCCCGTACTACCGGGAAATCTACGGAAACGCATCCAGCGTGCATGGCACCGGCCGTGAAGCCAGACAGGCAGTGGAGAGGGCACGGGCCCAGATCCAGAAAGCACTGGGGGCGACACACAGCTCGGAGATTTATTTCACGTCCGGAGGAACAGAGAGTGACAACTGGGCACTCAGGGGCTGTGCAGCGCGCTGTGCTGAGCGGGGAAGGCATATTATTACCACAGCTGTTGAGCATCATGCGGTATTGCATACCTGTGATGAACTCCGCAGACAGGGATATGAAATCACAGTCCTGCCAGTGGACGCTGAGGGCTTTGTGAAGCCACAGGCAGTCCGTGAAGCGATCCGGAAGGATACCATACTGGTTTCTGTCATGATGGCTAATAATGAGATCGGGACGATTGAACCGGTCCGGGAGATTGCCGCCGTGGCACATGAATATGGTGCCCTGATGCATACGGATGCGGTTCAGGCAGCAGGAGCGATCCCGGTCAATGTGGAAGAACTGGACTGTGATCTGCTGTCTCTCAGCGGGCATAAGTTTGGCGCGCCGAAAGGGATCGGTGCACTGTATATACGAAAGGGTACCCGGATTCAGGCCATGATGCAGGGTGGAGAGCAGGAACGGCATCTGCGGGCCGGGACAGAGAATGTGCCGTGTATTGTCGGGATCGGACAGGCACTGGAGGATGCTGTGGAAGGAATGGAAACGCGTTCAGCGTTCATACGGGAGCTCCGGGATCATCTGATTCACCGGCTGGAAACGGAGATCCCGGATGTCCTTCTCAATGGTCCGAGGACGCAGCGTCTGCCGGGGAACTGCAATGTTTCCATACTTGGGATTGAAGGCGAGTCTGTACTCCTGCGTCTGGATCTGGAAGGGATTGCAGCATCTTCAGGGTCTGCATGCACAGCCGGAAGCCTGGATCCAAGCCATGTCCTGACTGCGATCGGGCGAAGCCGCAAGGAAGCACAGAGCTCACTGCGCCTGACACTGGGTGCGGAGAATACTCTGGCGGAGATCGATGAGACTGTGGACAAACTCAAATATATTGTGCAGGACCTGCGCAGCCTGCGATTACAGTGAAAAGGAAGACCCGGCCGGCTGGCCGGGTTTTGCATATATGGAATCAGCCATTGTGATTCTCCGGGGACTGTCCGGCCAGCTGATTGATCAGCTGCTGGGCGGTGCGTCCGCTGAACCCACCACGTCGGAGCTCGAAACGATTGGCCTCCAGGAGCAGCGCGTCCCGGGACATGCACAGTTCCGGGTATTTTTCTGCAATGCCGCAGACAATGTCGCGGAATTGGGCCGGGGTGGGCGAGGGATACAGAATGGAGCAACCGAAACGTGCGGCCAGTGACAGCTTTTCCTGCATGGTGTCCGAACGGTGTACATCCTGCGTGTGTTCCATGTCATCCCGGTCGTTCCAGGTCTCCCGGACCAGATGCCGGCGATTGGAAGTGGCGAGGATCATGACATTGTCCGGACGGCTTTCCAGCCCGCCTTCAATGACCGCCTTGAGAAACTTGTATTCCACTTCGTTCTCTTCAAAGGACAGGTCATCCAGAAACAGAATAAACCGGTAGTTGCGGTTTTTGACCCTGGATATGACTTTGGAAAGCAGAGCAAACTGATACTTGTTCAGTTCAATCATGCGCAGGCCGCGAGTCCAGTACTCGTTCAGGATGGCTTTGACAGAAGTGGACTTGCCTGTACCGGCATCGCCATACAGCAGAGTATTATTGAAAGGCCGGCCGGCGAGAAAGGCCTCAATATTGGCGCGCAGGGTTTTCTTCTGTTCTTCATAACCGATCAGGTCATCAAGCCGCACCTGATCCATGTTCCGGATCTCGTCGAGCCGGAAACCGGTATTGGTTTCGGTAATACGGAAGGCACGGCTGAGTCCGAAAAGACCTACACCATAGCGTTCGAAGTGGTCCGTCAGGAGATCCAGAATCTCGGATGCGTCCCTGGCCTGGTCAAGGCGTGCAGACAGGGCACAGACGATGTCCGAGACTTCCCGGTTGAACAGTTGTTCACGCTTCGGAATTGCCTGATAGTGGCACAAAAGGCTGAAAATACCTGTCTGCAGCTGCTTTTCCGCTTCACTGAAGTCGTAATGCAGGAGCTGGTGGAAGATGTCACAGTCATGGAGCGCAATACTCTGTATGGAACCGTGTTCGCGGGCTGCGCGTTCACAGGTCAGAGAAAAGGAATTCTCATGGGAGATCATCAGGAATGTCAGATAGTTCTGCCAGAGGTTGCGGTCAAAGCCGTAGGCAGTAGAGAGATCCAGAATGCGCTTGGCCTGGGCATAGACCTGATGCAGCAGACGATCCTGTGGTTCCTGTGCGTCCAGTCCGCGGAAAACATCGGCAAGCCGCAACAGAATACTGTCCTCCGGCATGTCGGAGTAGAGAATCAGCTGATGAACCAGTGTATACATATCAGACACCTCCAGAGTTCTGTTGTGTCAGAGCCGGGCGATTACGGCATCTGT
>ONWQ01000152.1 GCA_900321565.1 uncultured Eubacteriales bacterium | reverse complement strand
TGCTTGTCCTTAAATCCATCTATAATTCCCAGCAGATTCGACGGCTCGATAAGATCGATCTTATTCAGCGCCAAAACCACAGGCACTTTTTTCTGCGTCATTTCATCAGCAATTTTCCGGTCCTGATCACTGATTTTTGTCGAATCCATCATGACCAGAATGCAGTCCATACCATCCATCGCATCATTAATCGACTGCATCATATAATTCCCCAGACGATTCCTTGGATTATGAATGCCCGGAGTATCCAAGAACACAATCTGTGCATGTTCTCTGTGCACCACCCCCATTATGCGATTCCGTGTTGTTTGAGGGCGATTGGAAACAATTGCTATCTTCTCGCCTATCATTCGGTTGAGTAAGGTGGATTTCCCAACATTCGGTTTTCCTATGATCGTTACAAAGCCGGAATGAAATGCTTGCTTATCCATGTAAACTCCTTTGTTCTTTTATACTTGCAGATCTGAAGGACCAAAACCATATGGAAGCAGATCGCGAAGATTTGCTTCTTCTACATGATCATCCCATGTAACTAGTACTCTTATATCAGGTGCAAACTCATTCAGTATTTGTCTGCAGGCTCCACAAGGCCATGCTGTTCTATTCGCGGCGATTGCAATTACAGAAAAGCGTCTTTCACCTTCACTGACTGCTTTGCAGACCGCAACCTGTTCCGCACATCGTGTCAAACCGTAGGACGCATTCTCAATATTGCACCCTGTATAGATCTTTCCATTCACTGAAAGAATGGCTGCACCTACCGGAAAATGTGAATATGGTGAATAACTGTTTTTCATGGCTTCCCGCGCGAGCTGTAACAGTTTCTCATCTGAAACATCATGGTCGCGCTGCACACCGGCAGCGCAGAGTACAGATTCCTCCATCATACGCATCCTCTTCCTTTCTGCGTCCTCAATATGATCATACCCCATCAGATGACAGATGCCATGGACCAGAAGATATGCTGCTTCTCTTTCTGCTGTATGCCCAAACTCTTCTGCCTGTTGAAAAACATGGTCCATTGAAATCACAATATCGCCGATCATTGCCCCATGGACTTCATCGTCAAACACTTGGGCTAATTTCTCCGGGCAATCTCTTGCAGTCTTGCCGGCAGGATATGAGATCAGAGGAAATGATAGTACATCCGTCGATCGGTCAATATTGCGATACATACGATTATACTCCTGGATTTGAGCATCATCGCACAAGCAAACGTGGACCGCAGTCGACTGCGGAATATTCTCCTGCCTGGCACACAAATCTGCCACTTTTTGCAACAGTTCTGTCAATGTCTGGCCCTTATTGGTTTGTATTTCCCATATCAGTTTCATTGTTTTTCTCTTTCTGGCTGTCTGTTGATTTGACTTTCTCTTCCACATTACTTATTGGAGTTGTGTCATCCGTTTCTTTTACATTTGACGCAACCACTTTGGAAGCAGCCTGTTTCTTTTTGGCACTGTTATCAGGTTTGCCTGTATTAATATGAAACATGCCACGCTTTGGCACTTCTGTCTTGGGATACTCAATCCGTTCATGAAAAACGCCATTAAGCACGGTACAGAATGCTTCACAAATGCCTTCAACATCTTTTAGCGTCAAAGGACAGTTCGATAATTGTCCATCATCCAGTTTTCCGCGTACAAGTTTCTCAATAAACTCACGAATGGCCTGCGGAGTTGGATCATGCATGGACCGCACTGCCGCCTCGACCGTATCCGCAAGCATAATGATTGCTGCCTCTTTTGTCGTAGGTCTGACACCGTCATAACGAAAATCAGAGATATTGACAGGCTTTCCTGCCGCCTGTTCCACTGCCCTGTGATAGAAAAACATAACAGGTGTATCACCGTGATGCTGTATGATTATATCCTGAATTTCTGGTGGCAGATGATACTTCTGTGCAAGATTTACGCCGTCTCTGGTATGAGTTGTCACAATTGAGGCAGATACATACGGGTCCGTCTCATCAAGCGGATTGATGCCTGTCTGATTCTCCTTAAAATACTGGGGACGTTTGAGTTTTCCAATATCATGGAAATAAGCGCTTGTACGTGCAAGCAATGGATTCGCCCCAATCCGTTCTGCAGCTGCTTCAGCCAGATTTGCGACAATAATCGAGTGGTGATAAGTTCCCGGCGCTTCCATCAGAAGTCTCCGAAGCAAGGGATGGTTTGGATTTCCCAACTCAAGCAGTTTCGAAGGTGTTGCAAGCCGAAAAACACTTTCAAACAAAGGCTGCAGTGCAACTTCGATAATGCCACTTAACGCTCCGCCTGCTAATGCATACATCGCAGACAGGTATGAGTTACTGATATTGCTGGATGCGAGGAATCCGAGGACTAATACCATGAGCGCCTGCATGATCCCAACCAGCAGACCACAGAGCAACATCATCATCCTCAGTGGTCTGCCCTTAAGCACATAAATAGCCACAACAGAACCTGATATACACATTAAAACCAGATAGAGCATATCAGGCAGGGTACTGCTGCTTCCACCCGCTGCAAGTCCGGGCAGCATGATTGCCAGCGCAACCATAATAGGGACAGTAGCTTGCCAGCCGAGCATCGATACTATCAGCATAGCGCCTAAGGCAAGCGGTGAAAGATACAGGTTTAGCGTTTTTAAAGCAAGTGCACATAAGCCAACGGTTATGACCAATGCCGCCATTACAACGGTTGTTTTCCTCTGATCATGCAATAATTGAGGATTGGTCTGCTGCATGAGCATAACCAGACATCCGACAGCTGCAAGTATCAGCAGTCCAGCACCGACATAGCTGGTCATATCAACAGAGTCACTTTCCAGCATTCCCAGTGACTTGAGCATCGCCATCTGGGCCCGGGTAACGACTTCGCCTTCCCGTACTATATTCTGGCCCTGAAGGTATATCACCTGTTCAACCGAGTCCATTGCTTTATTCCGGGCCAATTCAGTAGCTTCCTGATCAATCACCATATTGGGCTGAATACAGGTTCTCAACACGATCGGAAGAATATTCTGGACAAGAGATATATCAACCCGATACCCTACGATCTGCTGGATTGTCGTAATCGAATCGCTTGTTCTTCCCTCCCGAATGCCGGTATTCAGAGCATTTTCTACTGCACGGGTCACCATAACAACCATTGTCTCGAAGTCTTCAGTTGTGGTACGCAGCAAAGTAGAAGCCTGATATCTGCCCAGACTGAAATAAGTTACAAGCTTCTGTGCATAATCAATCTCGCTGTCTGAAAATGCATCGTTGTATTCTTCATCACTCTTCTCAAGCGTTAACCCATATTGCTGCACTTTGCGCAATTCTGCAAAAACTTCTGACAAAGTCAGCATGACTTCATCGGAAACCCCTTCAGCCAGATGATATGTAGGTTCAATCGCAGCTGCAGCAGCTTTTCGTTTTTCCTCAGTTGCAATCTCATCTACAACATCTTTTGTTGCTGTGATGGTCTGACGAGAAATGGAACCAACCGTCAAACTATAGCGTCTCGGTGCACATACAGAGTAAAAAATCAAAAACAACAGCAGGGTCGCCACTGTAGTAATAATCGCGCACTTGGCTCCTGTTGTATGTATCCATGCTGTAATGTGTTTTCTGGGTTCCGTCTCCCGGTCCACTGATGGCTGTATCGTCTGCATCATGGATGCTTCCCTTCTCCATTCTTGCCATATGCATCATAGGCTTCAACAATTCGTTGAACAAGCTCATGACGCACGACATCTCTGCTTGTCAGTTCTACAATTGCAATCTCATTAATTGAGTTCAGAACACGGATTGCTTCAGCCAGTCCAGAAGGCTTGCCACCTGGTAAATCAGTCTGAGTCATA
This sequence comes from uncultured Eubacteriales bacterium, assembly GCA_900321565.1. Taxonomy (GTDB): domain Bacteria; phylum Bacillota; class Clostridia; order Christensenellales; family Aristaeellaceae; genus UBA2943. The sequence continues at coordinate 1,003 of ONWQ01000152.1, read as the reverse complement.
TCGCCAGTTACTACTGCTTTAGAATGAAACCCGAAGCGGGTTAAAAACATTTTCATCTGTTCTGAAGTAGTATTCTGTGCTTCATCCAGGATAATAAAGGCATCAGATAATGTTCTGCCGCGCATGTACGCCAGAGGCGCAACTTCTACGGTTCCACGTTCCAGAAGTTTCTGATATGAATCGACACCCATAAAATCGTACATGGCATCATATAGAGGGCGCAGATATGGATCAACTTTCTGTGTCAGATCACCCGGAAGGAAACCGAGCTTTTCACCGGCTTCCACAGCAGGACGGGTCAGAACAATCCGCTCGACTTCATGGTTTTTCAGTGCCATAACAGCCATTGCCATCGCCAGATAGGTTTTTCCTGTTCCCGCCGGCCCGACGGCAAATGTGAGATCATGCTCACGGATTGCCTGAACATATAACTGCTGCCCAAGTGTCTTCGCCCTCACAGGCTTCCCTCGATGCGTCACGGCAACAATACTGTGCATGATAGCATCAATTTCATCTGCACGTCCATCACGGACAAGATTGATCACATAGCGAATTCTCGGAGCGTCTACCTGTTCTCCATGGTGTATCATATCAAGCAGTTTCCGGATTGATATTTCTGCAATTTCCGAATCAGAGTCTTCACCCAGTACAGCCAGTTCATTGCCATGTACCGTAATATGAACATGGCATTCCTGCTCGATCAATTGTAAATAGGAATCGTGCATGCCAAACAGGGAAACATACGCATCCATTGAATCAATATCAAATGCCAGTTTTGTCGTATGCTTCAAAGCATCTCCCCCTTTTGTGTGAATCTCCGAAAAAGAAGCACACAGGAAAATCAAAGTCAATACTATGCAAAGGTATATATACAAACCAATAATAGCGTTTTTTACACCAATGTCAACTAAAACACCTTTGTTTTCAATACCTATCTATTGAATCGTCTACTGTTTCCTTGATTCTGGCTTTACGATTACAGATAAGCATGTTATACTTTATC
>ONWQ01000184.1 GCA_900321565.1 uncultured Eubacteriales bacterium | reverse complement strand
TGCAGCTTGATATGATCCGCAGAAAAATGCAGGAACGCTTTTCCATTGCCGTTGAATTCGGGCCACCGGAAATCCTGTACCATGAAACACTGGCAACATCAGCCATCGGCATCGGTCACTACGAACCGCTGCGGCATTATGCTGAAGTCCATCTGCGTCTCTCCCCCGCACCCAGGGGCACCGGGATCCATTTCAGGAGTTATGCACATGTGGATGATCTTGCGCTGAACTGGCAGCGGCTGATCCGTACGCATGTACTGGAAAAGGAGCACAAGGGCGTACTGACAGGCAGCCCCATCACGGATGTATACATTGATCTGCTCTGCGGACGTGCACATCTCAAGCATACAGAAGGCGGCGATTTCCGGCAGGCAACCTATCGTGCCATACGGAATGCGCTCATGTATGCACAGTGTCTGCTGCTCGAACCAATCTGCGGTTTTGATCTGAGCGTACCAAGAGACCTTTACAGCAGCATATCCGGCCAGCTTCTTCAGTTCAAGGCGGAATGCTCAGCACCTGAGTTTGATGATGCGACGGTGCGGCTCCGCGGGTATGCGCCTTACGCATTATTCCATTCTTTCCAGGAACAGTTCCCCAGGCTGACCCACGGGACAGGCTCGCTCCGGATATGGCAGGATCATGAGGCAGTCTGTCCGGAACAGGACCGTATTGTCCGGGAAACTGCCTATGCACCGCTGGCGGATGACACTCCGGATTCAGTGTTCTGTGCGCATGGTGCCGGATTCACTGTACACTGGGACCATGTGCGTGAATGGGCGCATGTGGAGGAACCGGACCTGACAGCCGAACTGCATGAAACCAATCTTGATCTTCCGCAGCAGGAATGAGGAGGCTTATATGAAACAGTCTGTCAGTCTGATGATTCTGCTGCTCAGTTTCATCTGTGTGGCATCCGCCACTGCAGATACCAGGCTGATGCTTGTCACAGACCTGCATTACCTTGCTCCTGAGCTTTACGATACCAGCGGATATTTTGAACGTATTCTTCTGCAGGGTGATGGAAAAGTAGCACATGAAAGTGAAACACTGCTGAATGCACTCAAGGCAGAAGTCGCACACCAGGCTCCGGATGCCCTGCTCATTTCCGGTGATCTGACCTTCAACGGAGAAACAGCCAGTCATGTAAGACTGGCCGGCGCGCTCCGGGAGATCGAAGAAGCCGGTACACCGGTCTATGTGATTCCCGGCAATCATGACCTGAACATTCTGTTTGCCCGCGGATACTTTCCAGATGGAATTACCGTGGAAAAAACGCTGCCTTCTGAAGCATACCCGGAAATATACCAGGAATTCCTGCCATCTGCTGATGACCGCAGCAGCGCCAGAATGGGCGGAACTGCCCGTGTAGGGGATGTCACATTACTGTTCCTGGACGGTTGTGTATATGAGCCTCACGCTGAAACCTATGGGGTGGTACCGGAAGCAACCCTGAACTGGCTTCGGGAAACCCTTGAGGCCCACAGGGGCGAGACCGTGGTCACAATCTCACATCACAGTCTGATTCCTCATTCGTCCTATATGCAGCCCATGTTTGTGCTCCAGAATACCAGACAGGTCATGAACCTGCTGCAGGCGGCCGGAGTCCGGCTGCATCTTTCCGGTCACCTGCATCTGCAGCACATTGCAGAAGAAGACGGCATTACCGATGCAGCCACGGCTGCCTTCTGCATATATCCGCACACATACGCCATGATCACAGTCGGTCACGGGCAGATACAGTACAATGCCTGTGGCCTGTGTCCGGAGCATCTCCCGGAAGGGTTTTCTGAACGCTCAGCAGACTTCTTCATGAACACGACAGCGGGCAAGCTGAAGTCCTGGACAGACACGCTTCCCATAACAGAAGAGCAGAAACAGCAGATGCTGGATTATGCCATGAAACTGAACCTGCAGTACTTTTCCGGCACAATCGAGCGTTCCCTGCCGTACTGGACAGAAAGTGAAGCCGCCTCGCTCTGGCAGCAATATGCTGACGGGTCTCAGTTCGCTGACTATATGAATGAAATCCTGCAGGAAAAGGCACTCCCTGCGCGCAGTGTGGTTCTTTCGCTGCCGTGAATCCTGGTCCTTATGCGCGTTCTGAGCCAAAAGCCGCTGAAAAGGCAAGCTTATCGGCAAGCTCGTTATATTCAACTCCTGTATGCGCGGCAACCTTGGTGAACTCAACACTGAGACACCCCGCATACTCCTGCTCGTAGCGTTCCACATACATTCTGCTCAGAGGCTTGTTTGCCTTCCATTCCTTCCGCGCCCAGAATGCAAGCCCTGTGTAGTCATGATAGATATGGACGCCTTTCCAGCCATGCGCCTTGGCGTATTCCATCGCTGTCAGAGCGCCCATGACCTCACCGGCAACGTTCCGGGATTCCAGATACTCCTCTACGGTATCAGAACCCGAAAGCTCCACAACCCGGTCTGCCTCCACAATGGCAACCCCCCAGCCGTATCGTTTGTGTTTCCCGTCAAAGCTGCCATCACAGTATGCTGTCAGAATGCCCTGTTCCCGGTCTTTCCGGATCATCTGTTCCCAGTAATTCTCCCCGTTCAGCCATGCCGTGGCTTCATCCCGGTTCAGAAACGACTTATATACCGGGTGCGGGAACTCAAGAATGGCTTCCTGGCATGCTTCCCAGGAGTCATACAGTCCCGGCTTCCAGCCATGACGGACTGCATAAAACTTTCCTGAGGGCACCGATGCCCCGTTCATGAATTGTTCCGCGCCCTCCCGGTCCTCAAACGACTTGAATTCCGCGCACGGAAAACCAATGACCTGCTGCTGGCATTCTTTCCATGTCTGATAGATCCCCGGATTCCTGCCTTTCCTGACTGCATACCATTTTTCCTTCTTCGCCACGGCATTCTCCCCCTGACTGTCATGATACAACCATTTCTGCCAGTATCATCCGCACGGTTTCTCTGGCAGTCGGATATGGATTATACCACAGTGCAGCAAGCTTTCCAGTATGATTACTTTACACAGCCACAACATGCATCCCGGAGTTGATCGTTCTGGAAAAAAAGATACAATGGAAGGGACGATCAGACTGATTCCGGACATACGGACCGTAGCATCCGGACCGTGTATCGGAGACGGCGTATGCATCATCCTCAGTTTTTCCCGGGCTCATGGATGTCCATATGAATACCATCGATCACCGCAGAACAACTGTTGCCATATGCTGTTTGATCGTTCCATTGCATCTTGTCGTATGACTGCTGTGAATGACTGCTATCTCACAAGGCTGTATCAGCCGGAGCAGTCAATGCAGACTCTGTTTTCAGAACCTTTCCTTCCCTGTTTGCGGCCATATGCATGTATTATTGTTCTTACCGTCTGCATGAAAATCTTGTAATGAACCGGAGTGTACCAGTATGTCCATTCTGCTTACCCTTTTTCTGATCATAATCAGTCTGTCACTGTTTTTGTTATTTCTCCAGCTGCCGCACCTGCCACATCGCGATATGAGTCTGTTTCTCAATACCAGCTATGCACACAGGGGACTCTGGAATTCCAGCATACCGGAAAACAGCCTTGAAGCATTTCAGAATGCAGTGAACCATGGCTACGGTATTGAACTGGACGTTCAGGAGACAGCCGATCATCAGCTCGTTGTTTTCCATGATGCAGACCTGCAACGACTTTGCCAGAACCCGCGCCGGATCACACAGTGTACATACAGTGAATTACAGGAACTGAGACTGAACCATACTGATGCCAGGATTCCACTGTTCACGGAAGTCCTGAGAATAGTCGATGGACAGGTGCCCCTGCTCATCGAGATCAAGACCTCAGGGCATGTCCTGCGCGTTGCTGCACAGCTGGATGCCTTGCTGAAAACCTATGCCGGACTGTATATGATTGAAAGCTTTGATGCACGTGCACTCCTGTGGTACAGAATGCATCACCGTGAAGTCCGCAGAGGACAGCTTGCATATGGTCTGCCCAAAGGGACACCCTACCCCAAAAGTCTTCAGAACATGGCACTGAGCAGTCTGTGCATGAACATTATGGGTCGGCCTGACTTTATTGCCTTCGATCTTCGTACCGCAGCTTCCCGTCCGCTGCGCGCGTTAACGCGAATCCATACCTGCCGGTTTGCCTGGACCTGCACCTCTGAGGCCGAGTATCACCGTCTTATGCATCAATGGGATGCCATCATTTTTGAATCCTTTACCCCCGGTACACCCTGATTTGATCAGCCTGTCCGTGGATTGATTTCATTTTCTGTTCTGTGTATAATGCCAGAAGAGTGCCTTTGCAGCCAACAGGCTGGTGTCGGCATTCTTTCCTGATTTTCATTTGTTTTCGCATGCATTTTTCATTTCAGGGCCGAATGTCTGCCAATGAATTTCATCTTTTCGCATGCTTTCAATTCGCTGTCATAGTATAACGGAGGTAGTATGACCCAACAGCAAATCCACACACTTCAGCCGCTGATCCGTCAGGCACTGACTGACAAGCAGAATCTGGAGACAGCCAGTAAGGAAATGGCAGGCTATGTCAATCAGGGCAAGCAGGCACCTCAGGATCTTCTGATCCGTATGGGAACCTGTGCTGTTGCCTATCAGCAGTCCCTTGAAAAGCTCCAGAAAAAGGCCAGACAGTTTCATCTTCCGGATGGTCTTTCTCCGGAAGAAATCCAGCAGCAGATGATGCAGTCAGATGCTCCGGATGACCGGACTGTTCTGCTCGCCTTTTTCTGCCTTATTTCTTCAGATCCATCAGTCGAAGCAGCTCTGGATCAGACCCGGAAAAATGTAGTCAGTCATATCCAGCGCGCATCGCGTCCACAACAGAATGAGACCATACTCGCCGCCTGCCGCGCCATCATGGAAGCGGTCCGCAACCATGCTGAATCTCTGACAGAGGAACAGTATGACCTGGTTGAACGGAATTTCGGGCGTTCCATTGCGCGTGCAGTAGACCGGCAGTTGCTGGCTTTTGCACCCAAGCCTGTCTCTGCTGTGCGCTTTCATGCAGGGAAAAAACTGCTGGCTCCACCAACCGCCTCAGAGCTGGATGCGCTCCAGAAACTTCTGAAGCCAGCCAGGCCGGCTGGAACGGAAATGCACAAGACCGGTAAAGTCACTGAGCGTACAGTGAAAGCAGGAACAGCCCCTGCAGCGCAGACCTCCCGCAGTCCGGTTCCACGTACAGTTCCGGCTGACAAATCCACAGAAAAAAAATCCGGGGCAAAGCATCATGCGCTGCTCAGTCTTTTCGCCCAGCAGAAGATTCTGGCCGCGTCCGCTGTGGACGCATTCCGGCTTCATGTACCGGGATTGACTTCAGAACTTCAGAACGCAATCGCAGAAGGTCTTGTCTGCACACATCCGGTTTCTCTCGACAAACGGACAGAAACAATTTACGGTCTGACTCAGAAAGGATGGACCCGGGTACAGCCCAGCACAAGACCCCTGGATTCTCTTTCCGGGCCGTGGGCACAGATGATTCAGGAGCCTGTGCTTCTGCAGGATCTTTCGGATACAACCCTCCAGCAGATGCTCATGCTGCATCTTGACAGCCTCTCAGATGCCGGAAAAGACCATCGGTTGTTCATGGCTGTCCCTGAGCACTTTCCTTTCGCTGTCGCAATGCGGATAACAGATTCACAGGCATTCTGCCGGATTATGGTCCTGCCGGATACGATGCAGAACCTGGGTTCCCGTTTCCGGCGTTTTCAGCAGGTTTATCACCCGGAGCATACGGAACTGATTGCACAACAGGATGCAGAACTCTCACTGATCCGTCAGCAGTTAACACGGTCACATGGTTCCAGGAAAGGCATCGAATTGCGTATTGTCAGAATGCCTGCAGTTTCATCTGAGCCAACCGTTCAGATGCGCACAGAGCGTCCGACACCCAGGAAGTCCGCAGCACCTGCAACCCCTGTGCTTCGTCTGCATTCGGCTCAGGGGAATCCTGTTGCTGACTGGCAGTATGCATTCCATCAGCAGAGCGTTGCAGAGGAAGAACTGAAGCAGGAGCTGCTTGCCGATCCTGATAAGGTATTTGCCCTTGCCACATGCCAGGCCGCGCACTTTCTGCCCGTAGAGCATACAACTTCCCGGAACGGACTCAGTGCCATGCCGCTGAATGCAACCGGCAAACGGGCACTGAGTGAACCGCTGATCCGTGAACTGTTCCAGAAAAGACTGCTGGTTCGTCTGAGTGTACACCGTAACGGAAAAAAATATGATGCCTATGTCCTTTCGGATACAGGCATTGCCATGCTGAAATCCCTGAAACCACAGGTTACGTTCTGCAGACAGAAACTGATTGAATATCCGTCCATATCCCCGGACTCTGTCTCCGCATCACAAGCCATGCAGGTTCAGCGCATACAGGAGTGTGTTCTTTCCAGGAAACGTCCATGCCTTGCCATGATCAGCAGTATTTCTCAGGATGACACATTCGTCATCGGAACTCTGCCCGCACAGGCCAGTGAATCCCCACGTGTCATACTTGCAGCAATCGCTCCACGAGGGAAAGAAACTGTTCTGCCCCGGACAATCGAAGATTTTCTTCACAAACATACTCAGGATGCCCTCCTTGTACTGTGTGAGTATCCTTCTGATATGCAGGCAATCCGCAGTGTGCTCCGCCTGAATGATGCAGATGCTTCCAGACTGTATTTCTGTGTCCGGGGAACACCGGACAAGCTCTTTCCCGCAGCTGAAGGTGAACCGCGTACCCTGACAGCGTCCGGACCTGCTACTCTGGATTGCAGTATCCGGTTGCGTGCAGTTTCACCAAAGACAGATACACTCAAAGCAGCCACTGGCAAAACGCAGGAACCACGGCCCGTACAGGCAGAAAAACCTGCCGATATTCCGGTCTCAGAGACCAGGCAGTCAGTGCTGTGTCCTGAACTCCCTGTCCTGCCCTGGAATGAGTTTTCCAGCCCGCTTTCCAGGACGGTTGTACGCCTGACCGGCGGCAGTGGCGTCTCCAGGATGACTGCCGAGCAGTATGCAGAAGATCAGCTGGCTGCAAGGCATCTTACACTTCTCCTTTCTTTCCTTCACCGCCGTCTCCTGATCCTCCCCGAGGAGTTACAGGACAACAATGCAGGGATTACTGAAAACGACCTGCGCACGGCCCGGAAGCTTGGCTATCTTTCAGACCTGACCATTCGTGAGTCCGATCGGGCCAGTCTTTTCCTGACCCTTTCGGAAAAAGCCTGGTCTGTTCTGAATGCACCTTTTTTCCAGAGTCAGCTCACATCTGCCGGTCTGAAACCGTCTCAGCTTCAGCACCCGTGGTGGAATGCTGCCTTTGCCTTACAGGTCATGCGGATCCGCGGACATATGCAGCGCCTGAATCAGGACTATCAGTTGTTGAATCCACTCAGTTCCGGTCTTGTACCCGCCATGGATGCAGGCGGCCGCTGGTTCTTTTCCCTGATCCCGTCTGCACTGAAAACTCAGCAGCAGCTCCGTGACTTCTGTACAATACTGCTGACAGAGAAAGACTGCGCTGCAACATTGCTGGCCGAAACTGAGTCTGATGCCGCACTGGTATGCCGTCTTTTCCAGGCTGTACAGTTCAGTGGTGTCGTTCTGGATATCCGTCTGGCTTCTGACAGCTCATTGCTGGCCACATTGCCTTCCAGGCGGGATCCGTCTGCCGCCAGTGAAAGCAAGGCCCCTGCAGCCGGTGCGGAAGCCATGCGCTCAGTGCTCCGGGAACAGACTGCAGGTGCGGAATGTATTCGTGATCTCTTCACATATCAGGTTCTGACCGAAACTTCACAGCAGGACAGGTATCAGGAACTCGAAGCGACCCATTGGATTGAATCTCTACAGTTTGAAGGGGATTCCAACCGGTACCTGGTGCTGTCTGACGTCGCCCGTGAAATGTACGCGGACATTATGTCCACGGTCGATACGCACAGGCCATCCTGCTGGTTCCTTCTGAAACAGGCGCACACCTGGAGCAGTGATTTCGTCTATCGGTGTCTTGCTCTGCAGGGTGAAGTCCGGCATCTCGGTGACGCCGCTCCAGCAAGCCAGATTCTCTCTGTAGATTCAACCCCTGTACTCGTCTGGTCTGAAGACGGACACACCCAGGCCATGGTTGCCATCACACTGTCTGATCTTAAGAATCTGAGCGCGTTCTGCCGTTCGCTGACTGACACACTCACCGGGATTACATGGCTCTTCCTTCTGCCGGACAGCAGAGAAACCATGCACGCCATTCCTGACCTCAAACCCCTTGATACGGATGGACTGTGCGTCAGTGTCTGGAACGGAGAACTGCCACAGACGAAAGAAGCCGCTTCTGCCTTCCGTATATCAGGTCTGAGATCAGCGCCGGATGCGTTTCAGTTTGCTCCGGGACTTGCACAGGTACGCGGTAAGCATGGACTGAAGGAAGTTCTGGCACTGCTCCGTCGCATTCACGTTCTGAACCTGAGCGTCCCGCTTCCATACGGACTGACATCCGGCCAGATTGCCTACGCACAGGAGTTCGGGTACCTCGATACATTCTGTATGGAAGAATTGCTCGGACGCCAGGACTTTGCAATCCTGTCAGGTAAAGGAATGGCCGCCGTGCAGCATCCTCGTATTCAGCCACTCCTTGAAGCTGAGCCTCTCCTGTCCTGTCCCAGGGAATCACTGTTCCTGCCGGATACTCTGATCCCGCTTGTGCGTCTTCAGAAATATCTGCAGCTTCATGATTGTCTGCCTGACGGAATCGGCATGCCGGAAACGATCACAGACCTGGTACTGGCCGTGGATGTCCACAGACAGATTCTGTGGTTCACTCCCTGTCTGCATGTACGCACACTCTCGGAACTTCTCCCATCCCTGCAGGCACTTTCCGCCAGCTATCCCGGCTGGCATCTTGTCTGCATTGCAGAACCGGGTTCCGGGCGAATACCGGTCATCCCGGACTCAGCGTATGCGTCCATCCAGATCCATTCTGTACTGCTTTCCAGGAGCAGTATCCTGGTCCCTGATGCGCCTCCGGCCCCTGTATGGACAGAATCTGAAACACTGCTGAGTATGCCGCCCAGGGAGTTCTGTTCGCAACTTGAAAATGAAGCACTCACTGCCATTGCATCCGGACGCGAAGCGATCGGTCTGTCCATGCTGGATTACCTGAAGGAAAGCCCCTGGTGTTCCTCCATAGCCACCGCGTTTCATCAGGCTCTGCATGCTCCGGAGGCCAGCTCTGGTCTGACCGGGACTGCCGGCATATATCTGAACCTCACCCGTCTTCTGCGTGAACCGGACTGGGCCCGGTCTGTTCCGCAATACTTACGGGAGACGTCCATCCCGTCTGACTTCAGCAGCATACCGGAGCCATCCGACGTGTCCGGGGACCTGTCGGCATTCTGCCGCAGGATACTGCAGAATGGGTGCCTGCTGCATGAGATCCATTCTCTGTCTGATCTTGCAGCTGCCAGAATTCTGTATCAGACCCTGCTGGAAAGCGCCAAATGGCCAGACATGCCCCAGGACCCGCTTCTGGATTTTGCCAGTCAGTCCCTGATACCGCTGAAACCAGATGGAGTTCCGTTGCTTCCGGACATAAAACTGCTGCCCTTCCCGGCGGCGTGTCTCATGCTTCTGCGGGACTACCTTACATCCCCTGCCCGGGATGCTGCAGACCTCATCAAGGACTTCCAGGCGCGTCCTGACACATTCTGTCTGGAAATCGGTACAGTCGAAGCAGTTCTGCATGCATGCCATCTCAGCGATTCTGCACACAGCCAGCTCACGGGTGCACTCCGTGAACGACTTAAGGAACAGGCTGCCTGTATGGATCCCGTCCGGAAGCAAAACCAGTTGCTGAGCCTAGCACTCGCTGATGGACGGCTTTCCGGGGAAGCCTGCACACTCTGGAAGGAACAGCTTGCAAGGCTTCACAGTGTCTGTGAAAGCGCGCTTGCTTTTGGTTTTGAAAACCGGCTGCTGGACCTGGGACTCGCACATCCTTCCCTGATCGGAAACATGCCGGATGCTCCGTATCCGGATGATGAGGCTGCCCGGCAGCTTTTCCGCGAAGGTCATGCCGCCGCATGCATCCGGTATGCCGCCTGTGCAGACGCACTGAAAGACTTGGACGCCTGTTCAGTCCGTGCGCAGTCTGTATTTGCAGGTTTTCTATCAAGATACGATGATAATTATCGTGCGTGTTCATCCTCTGGCGGGCAAAGCATGGAAGATATCTTTCGTCGGCGGCATTTTGAACGGACCGACCTGACGCGGAGCGGCGAAGCGTTCCTGCGTTCTGTTCCACGCCCCTTATTCTCCACTGAACAGGTGCGCCTGTTCCTGGAGTCTTTCCGGCTCCGGGTACGGCAGATAACACAGACTGCTCCTCAGATCTGGGATGTCACATTCCACACCGGTCCTCTGGAAGATGTTCCGCTGAAAACGTTCGGCACAGGACTTACACAGACAGGACTGCGTGTTATGCTGGCCCATGATGAGACTCTGAACACGGCAGAAGCACTCGCCAGTCAGCTGCATCAGACGGACAACGAGAATGGGCAACGTCCGCTGCTCCTCATCCTGAATTCAGCCATTCCGCTGACCGAACGCAGACGATTTGGCATGCGTTCTGCGCATGTATCTGATATCCCGCCATACCTGATTCTGGATAAGGTGACCACTTTGTACCTGTCAGAGTTCTCCGAACATGACCGCTGGAATGCATTGCTCCACTGCTCCCTGCCCTTTGGCGGGATGCCATTCCGGGCATCTGACGCATTGGTCTCTGATCGCCTCTATGGCAGAGAAGATGTTCTCGAAAAGCTTCTGAAGGCACAAGGTCCGGTCATGCTGAGCGGAGAGGAAGGCACAGGCAAAACCACAGTACTTCAGGCCCTGGCTAAAAGATTCCACAGGCCATCCGAGCAGTCATACGCCATGATGATCGATGCCGAGCGTGTACCTTCAGTGCCAGAAGCCATACTGAAGACAATGACTGAATATGGCCTGCTGCCTCCACGCACTGCGCTGCCCAAAACCCGCTGGGCTTCCAAACTTACGACTGCTGCTGTCGGTAAGGTCCATCTGCTGGTCATCATTCTGCATGCTGATGGACTGACCGCTTCAGCGGAAGGTCTCCGTGCCCTGAATGAGCTCGCCAAAGCTGAGTCCGAACAGGTGCACTGTCTGATCAGCCTGAAGTCGGCATGCACCGCTCTGACCGCGTATCATTCATTGCCCCTTACCGGACTGTCCATCGAATCAGCTGAACAGTGGATCATAGAAACGCTGAGTGTTTTCGGTCGTTTTCTTCCCCAGTATGTTCAGACTGTGCTGCTTCCTCTGGTCACATTCGTCGGTACTTCACCGGCCGGCATTCTGAGACTCATCCGCCTGATTCTCTGTCATACCCCGGCAAGTCTTCTGACTCCGCCCTATGCACTGAATCAGGAATCTGTCACACGTATCATGACCGATTCAGACGGAATGCATTCTAATGGTTGCCCGCAGAATTCATAATTCAGAAAGGAGTCTGCTCATGGATGCAGCATCTGCCTGGTGGCGACAGATCCCTGGCCCTCGCGTTTTTGTTGCCTCTGTAGCCAACAGAATTCTACAGTCCGAAAGCATGAGTCTTTCAGTCGGCAGCCTTCCCTGGATCTCAGAATTCCGGACTGCTGTCCGCAATCGTGTTTATGCCACCAGCAGTTCTGCAGGACTGGACCTGATCAGCGGACAGGAGTTCTCCCAACAGAGACTGCAGGATGTACTTGCTGCCCGCCTGGGTTGCCTGAATCCCATCATGGGCCCGGAAGAGCTGCGTGCATTTCTTCCACAGCAGGGATTCACGTTCTGGCTCTATGATCTGGATCCGTCAACCATAAGGCAGGCGGAAACCCTGCTTACAGCCATCCGCAGGATCGGGTTACCCATTTGTCTGCTCATAGAATATGCAGAGGAATGTCAGGATGTGCAGGGTGATCTTGTTACCTATACACCCAGCGAAATGGACCTGCTGTATTTTGCACTGACCCTGCTGATGGAACGTCAGCTGGACAGTACAACTGAGTATGCAGCGCATCTTGTGGCACTGCTCTCAGACGGAAACCCGGTACAGCTCAGTAAGCTGACTGAACAGGTCGACAGTTGTCTGACTCAGCCAGTCACCAGCTGTCCCTGGCTGACTGCACAGCAGTGTACGCAGGCTGTCTATCATGCACAGCTGCGCATTATCCTGCCTGTTATAGAAACAGAACGTCTGTATCTCATTGGTGCTCTCGCTTCTCCCCTCCGGAAGCTGCTGCCTTTCATGGATGAATACCTCGGCACGTATCAGGAGCCCGCTCAGCTTGAGCTCAGGCACCTGGTCTATTTCGCCCGTCACGGTGAGATTCATCTTACTCCGGAAGAAGAGCAGCGCCTGAATCTGCTCTATGAAGCACGCAATCAGCTGTCCCACCTGGATATACTTGAACTTCCGATCCTGCAGAAGATACTCAGCTGCAGACATCAGGCCGATAGATGAACCCCAATGATCGAAACTGTTCGGCGGCATACATCTGGCCCGGACTGGAAGTCCACCCAAATCAAGTAGGGTAAGCGCAACGTCATACAAGAAACCATCATGCCCAAGACGAAACAGGATGATGGCATCAAGTCAGATCCAACCGCATGGTTGTGCTAAAAGAAAAAAGGTAAGCAAAGAGGGACCCGATTGAATCGAATCCCTCTTTGCTTTGCAATCCGTGCATTTTCATGATATCCCCTGGCCCAGGCACCGTCATCATGCAGGCGGAGCACTGCTGTACAGTCCGCTTTCCTGCCATCACTCTTTCCTGACCAGTCCGGAAAGTCTCAGAACTGTACTGAAACCACCTACGGTCCTGTCTGAATTACTTCGATTCGGACGACACCGGTCTGCTGTGGATCACACGGCTAAGTTTCTCCTTACTGAGGAGTTCCCTGACCTGGCCATTTTCGCTGATCCAATCCAGGCGCATACCGGCAGCCAGTCCGGCAATCACCACCCCAAGCAGAATCCACGGATGGCTGAGCCCGATCAATCCCAGCACCAGCCACAGGTTCACCGGCAGTGTCAGAATCTCCCGTTCTCCCTTCTTAAGCGCAATTCTGTGAGCATTCCCCTTCCGGAACCAAATCTTCAGGTTCTCGATCAGGCGATTCATATCCATTCCCTGTTCATTACCGTTCTTCATCTAGCGTTCCTCCTCTGCATTGCTGCATGTCTTTTCTTTACGACATGAGTATAGCAGACAGAAGGTTCCGGTTCATGAAAGAAAGATGAGAATCTCATGAAAAGCCCTTACTCTGGCAGCATATCATCCCGCTGAATCACGGCCGTAAGATATTCCGCAAATTTCTTCGGCTGACGCATAAGCAGTTCTCCGCGATCCAGGGGATATAGCTGCAGGACACAGATCCACGGAAAACGTTCCGAAAGAATCTTCATGTCATTCTTTCGTGCATTCAGATCTCTGGAGCCTGACCAGTATACCACGCGGTCCACATACTCAGGACATGACTGCGGTACCGGGTATTTTCTTTGTGTATAGAGTATATTCCGCAGGCTCTGTATATTCAGTGAACGCATGACCTGCAGGCAGGCATTCATCTCTGCTTCCGTATAAGATGTATTCATCCAGAGCTGACGGCATACCCGGTCTTTCATACGCCGGGCCATACGCAGCATGCACAGGCAGCCCCATGTTTTCATTTTTGCAGGCCATGGCGTATGATCCTCCGGCATCAGCCCGCTTTCAAGGATCACCCGACGGACACGAACTCGGCTGTGGCGCAGCATGCACAAAGCAATCCCGGCACCCATGGAAAATCCATAAAGGCCGTCCAGACAATTCAGTCCCCTGTCCAGAAGCGCTTCTTCGAGCTGATTCGCTGCCTCTTCAACGCCAGGGAACACAGTATCCGGTTGTTTCGGATCATATCCAGGAAGCTCAGGAACAAAAACATGAAAATGGTCAGCAAGGGATTTCACGGTCTGACGGAAAAGATCCCATCGGAAAAACTCTGCGTGCACAAGACACACGACTGCCTGGTTCTCTTTCCCATACTCATGAAAGATCAAATCCTTCCCACCTTTCCCATAGAAAACAAGTCCGGATCCCGGACCTGTCCGCTTATGCTATGCATACATACTCTATTCGACAGGCATTTCCCAATCCCTGCGCTGATGCATAAGTTTCGGAAGCCATATCTTTACCGTTTTAACTATATCACTGTTTTTTGAAAAATAAAAGGTTGACAGAAACCCGGAATTCGACTATAGTATGCAGGTACCGCTTAGGGGCATGGTGTAATGGTAACACGTGGGTCTCCAAAACCTTTGTTGAGGGTTCGAGTCCTTCTGCCCCTGCACGAAAGAAAGTCCTGTGATCAGGGCTTTCTTTTTTGTTATCTGTGCATCCGGCATGTTATCTCTCAATGAGCATGAATCTGCAGCTTTCCCATGCCCCGAGGGCCTGACAATCACGGTATGAAAAAAGCACCATGCCGGTGCTTATTTTCATATATGGTCATGGAATCCCATACCCTCAGTTTTCATGGAACGGTATATCCCGGATCACGAACCTTGCCTGTCCCCTGCCAATGGCTGCCATTCCCAGCATGGCCCCTGTGAAGCGTTTTCCGCTGCTGAGTCCTTCGTCGCTCAGGTATTCCACACGGAGCCTGCCGATCTCCCGTGCATTGTCACCTTCTGCAATCTGCAGGGTTCTGTTCATGCCTTCTGCAGCGACAGTGAGTGTTACAGTGAGACCGTCCTGCACTGCCAGATGCTGTAAACGACGTTCCTCGCCGATCTGTTCCAGAATCTCAATCTGAAGCTGATTACCGGTTCTGCGTGCGCCATACAGGAAATAGCTGTGCTCATCATAGTATCCCGTTATGCACCCGATACAGTTTTCCGCTGCATCTGTCATGTCTATCCGAACGGTCTGTACGAAGTTCCGTTCCTTCTGCCGCTGAAGCAGGACACTGCATGGCCCACCGGTTACAGGATCGTCACCGCCCTTAAGAACGACACTGTTTTGGTCCCACACAGCGAAGGACTCAGGGTCTGTCCGTGGCGCAATCCATTCGTCATAGCATGATTCCTGCAGACCTGTACCGGCATAGGAGGGCATACACTGCAGACAGCTCGGTCCCTTCAATTCGTTCACCATGGGCCAGCCATCCTCTGTCCATTGGACCGGATCCAGTGCGGTTTCCCGTCCCAGCACAGTCAGGCCCTCCACTTTCCGGCCACACAGATACACCATATACCATCGGCCATCCGGCGTGCAAACCGGTTTTCCATGCCCGCTGCGCTGAATATACGCATCCTTTTTCCTGCGTCCCAGGACCGGATTAAAGGGGCATGCAGTATACGGACCTTTGAGCGCTTTGCTGCGCATGACTGTTTCCATATGTCCGTCGCCTGTTCCGCCTTCTGCCAGGAACAGATAATACCATCCGTCCTTCTTTAGCAGATGCGGGCCTTCCGGTTTAATCCGTGCAGAACCGAAATAGATCATTTCCGGTTCAGAAATCAGATCCCCCTCCTCACTGATCTCTGCCATGATTGCACCGGGATTGAGCAGAATATACCGCTTGTCACCATCATCAAACAGTGAAGGATCAATCCCATCCAGTTCCAGAAATTTCGGTTTAGACCATGGTCCCTGCGGTGTTTCGGCAGACGTGATCATCTGCAGTCTGTATGGCGGGGTGTTTCTCCTGAGTGTGGCAACAACCCAGAACCTGCCATGATAGAAAGAAATATCCGGTGCCCAGTATCCGAACCCGCCCGGCAGTCCGCTCAGCCCGCTTGTTTCCAGGGATTCAACCGCATGGCCGATGAGTTTCCAGTGTACCAGATCCCGGGAATGAAAAATAGGCAGTCCCGGAAAAAACACAAACGAAGAATTCACCAGATAATAGTCTTCTCCCACCCGCACTACCGACGGATCCGGGTGGAATCCTCTGAGAACAGGGTTGCGATAGCAGGCAGTCAGGTCAGTCTTCAGACGCTCACACAGAAAACGGTAACCGTCCGGACATGCAGCCTGACTCGCATAGTCCAGTGCCGTCAGGCCACAGGCATCACCTTCCATAGGATCAAACCCAAGCACATCCATCGCAAACCGGATCGTTGCCGGATCCCCGGACATGGCTGCATAATGCAGTACGGTGCGCCCCTCATGGTCCGGGTCTGTTGCATAAAGATGGTGGAATACAAACAGATCACTCAGGATGTCTCTTTGGCCATGCATGGCAGCACATTGTGTCAGAAGCATCTTGTCCGTATTCGATATTTCACCCAGGTTTCCGGAAGCAACTGCATTTCTGAGCGCATCACGGTCACCCGACTCAATCATTCTGAGCAAAGCATTCGTCATTACATTCTCCCCTGTTTCTGCAGAAAGGATGTTGCTGAGATTTTCCGGAGTTTCCCTTCCCGCTTTTGCGTTTTCAGGCCCGGGCAGCCTTCTGCACCATGTGCCTGCAAAGCCCGTTTCTTGCATCAGTACTGTGTTCTGCACGAGTCTGCGCCTGTTGTTTATGCTTCCTGTGAAAACAGAACTGAATCCAGGTCTACGTTTCCGCCTGCGCATCCTGTGCGATTCATGCAAAATACACCAGGACGGGCAGCTGTCCAGCCACCGGCTGCCAGTGCAACCTGGTCTCCGAGTTTCTGCCATGGGCCATCCATGGACGCAAACATAAACTGCATCATACCCTGTCTGACAGACAACTTCATCCGGATACTCATGCCCGCATACGGAATCCTGCACAACAGTGTTTCCCGGACTGTTTCCGGAAGGCTGCGTCCGTATTCAGTAATATCACCACGCCACAGGCAGACTGCACCATCCTCCAGACCGGCATAATGGTACGGATAGCCCATCATGCCAATCCCGGAGACATCGCCCTTCTGGGGATGAGCATGCAGGCTCACCGTCATGTCAAAATCATAGCTCTGCATCAGCTGTGACAAAAACTGTCCTGCATGGAACAGTGTATCAGACGGTGCTGCATACAGCCGGACCCCGGGATGCAGCATGGAATACCATGCAGGGTCCGGATTAGCCTGCCACTGCCACTGAATACCGAGTTCCTTCTCAAAACAGTCTGATGTCGGTACCTTCACGGGGAAAGATTCCAGTCCGGTTTCCCCTTCCATAACCGGATGCCCGAGATTGCCCATAACCGGCCAGCCGCTGCTCCAGTCCACAGGCTGCAGATGCGGGATACGCCCATACACACCGATATCCTGAAAATGAATGAACCAGTCTCCGCCATGCCCATCATCGAACCAGCCGCCCTGATGCGGTCCATTGATTTCTGTGTCACCCTGGCTAAGTACAATCCTGCGTTCATAAGGTCCCAGAATATGCTCTGACCGCAAAGCCAGCTGGTATCCCGGTTTGACACCACCTGCAGGACAGAGAATCCAGTACTGTCCGTTTCTTGAATACCATTTAGGACCTTCCACGGTAACATCCCCATGATCGGCACCGTTGTATACCATGACCCCTTTGTCAAGAATCCTGAAACCGTCCGGTGTCATGCGGTGTGCATAAAGAATATTGTTAATTCCGCACCGGCTGGCCGCAAAGCCATGAATGAGCCATGCCGTACCATCCGGTTCAAACAACGGGCAGGGATCAATCCAGCCGCTCACATCCATGACCCAGTGGCAATCCCACGGCCCACGCGGGTCTTCCGCTGTGTATGCGAACAGTCCTTCATCCGGAAAACAGACATAAACATAGAACAGTCCCTGATGATATCTCAGGCTTGGTGCCCATGTCCCGCATTTATGTACCGGACGACGGTAGCGCTCAAACGGAATATGGCTGACAGCATAACCGAGCAGTTCCCAGTGTACCATATCCCTGGAATGGAGTACCGGAATCCCAGGCAGATAGGTAAAGGAAGAGGAAATCATATAGAAGTCTTCTCCGACCCGGATCACATCCGGATCAGAATAGTCCGCTTGCAGGATCGGGTTCCTATAATGCATGCACAATACCCCCATGCTGTAATGTCCGGACAGTTTCAGATTTACCCTGCGCAATCTTGGTTTCGATCCGTCAGAGACTGAAAACAGCCCCAAAAAATGCAGACGGGCAATTGCCCGTCTGCACAGCAGGCCAAGACCTGCATGAAATATGCTTTATTCTTTGACAGCACCGATGTTGATGCCCTTCACAAAGTACTTCTGCAGGAAAGGATACAGAATCATGAACGGCAGAATCGCAGTGATAATAACCGCATTCTTAATGGTATTCTCAGTCGCGCCACCTACTGCGGAAGGCTGGTCAGAAGAAGCGATCATGTCACGCAGTTTCATCTGAAGGTTATACAGGTTACGGTCCGATGCATACAGACGATAGTTGGTATAGTCGTTCCAGTACGCAACAGCAAACATCAGGCCAAT
>ONWQ01000285.1 GCA_900321565.1 uncultured Eubacteriales bacterium | reverse complement strand
TCTTCCACCAGTTCAATGGCACGGATTTCCGCTTCCTCCACAGTCATGGAAAGTGTACGCTGGTCCGTATAGATCACAAACCCTGTAGGCGAGCCACCCGGCTTTTTGACATGCTTCTTCAGTGTGTAATCAATGGGTACACCTGAAGAGCGCCGGCCTTTACTGTACCACGCGGCCAGCCGGGCTGCCTCAAGAAGCGTTGTCTGAGGAATCGTGCCTTCCCGGCGGATAATGACATGGCTGCCTGGCATATTCTTGGCATGCATCCAGGTCTCCCCGGGCTGCGCGGACTGTGTCAGCCGTTCATTCTGGACCGCATTCTTCCCGACATAAATATCGATTCCGTCTGACGAACGGTAGTGATACGGCTTGGACTGGGGCAGATCACGCATCTGTTTTCTGGATGTGGCCCGCTTCACATACCCGGCCCTGGCCATTTCCTGGCGGATTTCCTCCAGTTCACTCTCTCCGACACACTTGTCAATATCCAGAAGCGCACCCTCCAGGTACTCAAGCTCTGCGAGCGTTTTTTCCTTCTGCTCTGCCGCAGTCTTTCTGGCATTTCGTGCCTTCTGATACTTCTTGAAATACCGCTGTGCATTCTGTGCCGGTGTCAGGCGGATATCCAGCGGAATCCGGATCATGGCACCATCCGGATCATAGAAATTGGAAAGTACAGCTTCAGGCTGGCCTTTATGCAGCTGCCACAGGTTTGCATTGATCACATCACCCATGATCCTGTATTCTTCCATCCGTGCAGCACCCGCAAGCTCTTCCTCCTGCAATGCCAGTTTTTTCTCACAGCGTTCCACATGTCCCTTGAGGATCCTGACCATGGATGCACTTTTCTGGTTCAGCCGGTCCTGGCTGTCCCGGCTGCCGAAGTAAACCTCCATGGCTTCCGAAATCGTCTTCATGGGCGTCTGCCGTGAGACGTCCAGACTGAGATAGGGAAACGGCAGGCAGTCTGTACACTCACCCTGTGCATTTCTGGCAACGCAGGGGGCTACCATGTCAGGCAGTTTATGCAGAAGCGCACAGGTGCGTTCCGCAATCTCGCGCAGGTCGGCCGTTTTCTCGTCCGACCGGTTCAGCACCCGGTACGCGATCTCGGCGGACGTAACCGATGAAAGCCCCATCACGCTCTGTCCCAGTGCTTTTTCCAGCGGCAGTTCCCGCGTCCGTTCCAGGCGTTCCAGCAGCGCTTCTGCTGTAACCCGGTCCGGAAGCAGTTTATCCTGTCCGGGCGGTGCCTGATAGGTCAGCCCCGGCTGAATCTGGCGTACACGGTTCATGTCCGCACTGACATGCCGGCATGCCTCCAGAATCTTTCCCTGATCATCCGTAAAGATCAGGTTGGAATGCCGGCCCATGATCTCCAGAATCAGAACGCGGGTCACATGATCTCCCAGTTCATTCACCGTATCGATTTCCACATGCAGAAGACGGTCACCGTCCACCTGGAACACACGCATCACCCGGCCGCTCAGCAGCTGTTTGCGCAGCATCATGCAAAACACGGGCGGTTCCAGAGGATTGCTGTACTTGATATGTGTCAGGTGTGCCCGCGCATTATTCGGAGAGGCACACAGAAGCAGATTCCGGTTTTCATTCCCGGCACGTACCAGAAGAATCACGGTATCCTTTTCCGGCTGTGTGATCTTGTCGATACGGCCTCCCTGAAGACACTGATGCAGCTCGGAAGCAATCAGTCCGGTCATCAGCCCGTCCATTGGCATTTCGATCCCCTCTTTCTTTCCTTGCCGTGCACATGGTATCATTTTCCGCATGCTTCTGGCAAGCATGTTTCCCGGATGCAAAATCCCTGAAATACAATGCAGAATTTTTCCCAGAGCGGTTTACAATCGTTTTTCCTTCTGGTACAATAGCCCACGGATTTGAACCGAGCACACGGTCTCTCGATCACTCCGACGGTGTACTGTGTATTCGGCGATTGATCTGCGGCACATGCCGTAAGAAAAAACTCCCAGAGTGGAGAAAATGGAGGAACCTTACCATGACCAAGTCCGAAATCATTGAAGCGTATGGCCAGCATCCTGGCGATACCGGATCTCCTGAAGTGCAGATTGCACTTCTGACCGAGCGTATCAACAACCTCAACGAGCACCTGAAGCGCAACAAGCATGACCATCATTCCAACCGTGGTCTGCTGCTGATGGTCGGCCGTCGCCGTGGTATGCTCGAATATCTCAAGAAGACCGATATTGAACGGTATCGTACCCTGATCGCACGTCTGAACCTGCGTAAATAATCCGGTTCGCGTACTCAGGAAGTCTTCGCTTCCCTGTATCGGAACAAGCCGCCGGGTATCGAAAGACATCCCGGCGGTTTTCCAAATCTTGCCTTTCGGATGTTATCACCTGAAAATCCGTCCCGGGTTTTCAATTAATAGCACCCGTAAGGCAAACGAGGGGGCCATGCCCCGGAAAAGGAGTAATCTATGGATAGTCAGTGCTATTCAATGGACCTGGCCGGCAAAAAGCTGACACTTGAATTCGGCAAGTATTGCGGTCAGGCCAACGGATCCGTCTGGGTACACCTGGGCGAAACCGTTGTCATGGTCAATGCTACCATGGCACCCACCCCGCGTGAGGGTGTGGACTTCTTCCCGCTTGCCGTTGATGTGGAAGAAAAGCAGTATTCCGTCGGTAAGATTCCCGGCGGATTCATCAAGCGCGAAGGCCGTCCCACAGACAAGGCAACCCTGACCTGCCGTCTGATCGACCGCCCTCTGCGCCCGCTGTTCAACAAGAGCATGCGTAATGATGTGCAGGTGGTTGTGACCATCCTGTCCGTTGAGCAGGATGTACCCCCGGAAATCCCCGCCATGATCGGCAGTTCTGTCGCTCTGGCCGTCAGTGATATTCCGTGGAACGGCCCGACCGGTGCCGTGTTTGTCGGCAGAGTCAATGGCCAGTTTGTGGTCATGCCCAACGAAGAAGAGCGTGCTGCTTCTGACCTGAGCCTGTATGTTGCCGGCACCAAGGAAGCCATCATGATGGTGGAAGCCGGTGCAAACGAACTGAGTGAGGATGTCATGCTGGACGGCATCATGGCCGCGCATGAGGAAATCAAGAAGCTCGTTGAATTCCAGAACATGATCGTTGCCGAGATCGGCAAGGAAAAGGCAGAAGTGCCGCTGCACGTCACCGGCGATGATATTAAGGAAGCCGTCCGTGCCTATGCTCTGGAAAAGGCCCGCTGGACCTTTGATACCTTTGACCGCTATGAGCGTCAGACCCGTGAAGCTCAGGTCAAGGAAGATGTCGTCACCACACTGGCCGAGCAGTTTCCCGGCCGCGAAGACGAGATTGCCGATGCACTCTATTACCTGAACAAGGAAGTCATGCGTCGCCGCATTCTGGATGAAGGCGTTCGTGCCGATGGCCGTAAAGTCACTGAGATCCGCCCGATCTGGTGCGAAGTCGGTGTGCTCCCTCGGGTCCATGGTTCTGCCGTTTTCACCCGTGGCCAGACCCAGGCTCTGACCGTGACCACACTGGGCACTCTGTCTGATGGTCAGACACTGGACGGACTCTCCACCGCAGAAACCTTCAAGCGCTATATCCATCAGTACAATATGCCGCCGTATGCCACCGGTGAAGCCGGACGTCTGAAGAGTCCGGGCCGCCGCGAGATCGGCCATGGTGCTCTGGCAGAACGCGCTCTGGTGCCTGTGATCCCGACTGAGGAAGAATTCCCCTACGCCATGCGTCTGGTCAGCGAAATCCTGTCCTCCAACGGATCTTCCTCCATGGCTTCTGTCTGCGGTTCCACACTCTCGCTCATGGATGCCGGCGTTCCGATCCATGCGCCTGTTGCCGGTGTTGCCATGGGCCTGATCAAGGATACTGAGTCCGACAAGGTTGCCGTGCTCACTGATATCCAGGGTCTGGAAGATTTCCTCGGCGACATGGACTTCAAGGTAGCAGGTACCATGAACGGCATCACCGCCATTCAGATGGACATCAAGATTGCAGGCATTGACCGCAGCATTCTCAAGCGGGCACTCGACCAGGCACTGCAGGGTCGTCTGTATATCCTCAAGATCATGCTGGATACCATTGGTCAGCCGCGTGAGAACCTGTCCAAGTACGCACCGCGTATTATCCAGTTCTCCATCAATCCGGATAAGATCCGTGAAGTCATCGGACCCGGCGGAAAGATGATCAACAAGATCATTGCTGAGACCGGTGCCAAGATTGACCTGGAAGATGACGGCCGCGTATTCATTGCCACACCGGACGAGAACGGCGCAGAGAAAGCACGGAAGATCATTCTCGGGATTGCCAAGGATGTCGAAGTCGGCGATACCTACACCGGAACCGTAACCCGGCTGATGAACTTCGGTGCCTTTGTCCAGCTTGCTCCTGGCAAGGAAGGCATGGTCCATATCTCCAAGATCTCCGATCATCGCGTGGAGAATATCGAAGATGTCGTCAAGGTCGGTGACGAACTCGACGTCAAGGTTACCGAGATCGATGCTCAGGGTCGTATTAACCTGATCCGTACGGATATCACCTATCCTGCACAGACCGCTGCACCACGGCGTGAAAACGGTTCTTTCCGCTCACGTCCTCCGCGCAGGGATGGCGGGCACGGGAATTCCGGTCATCAGTCCTAATGCACACTCACCGCAAAAGCCTCGCTTTTGCGGTATTCTTATCATAATGGCCTTTTCAGGCCTGAAAGGGATCAGCACTTGTTCGACACGATCAAAATTCACCCCAGGCTGACCGTCATGCCCAACGGGATCCGGGTACTCGAGGATTCGATTCCCTGGATCCGCTCTGTTTCCATTGGCATTTTCATGCATACCGGTGCTTCCATGGAAACACCTTCAGAATGGGGACTTTCGCATTTTATGGAACACATGGCGTTCAAGGGCACGCAGTCCAGGACTGCGCGCCAGATCGCCGTGGAAACCGATGCCATGGGCGGGCATTTCAATGCGTTCACATCCAGGGACTGCACATGCTTTTATGGTTCCGTCATTGATGATGATCTTGAAAAAGCCATAAGCATTCTCTCAGACCTGGTCCTGCATGCCAATCTGGCCCAGGATGACATGGACAGGGAACGCACAGTCATTCTGGATGAGCTGGCCATGGAAGAGGATGACCCTGAGGGCAGTGTGGAAGAAATGGTACATCAGAAGATGTACGGTGATCAGCCCTGTGCCCACGAAATTCTCGGGCGCGCGGACCAGGTTGCAGCCTATTCTGCGGAGGATCTGCGCACGTTCCGGGATACACACTATGCACCATCCCGCTGCGTGATCTCCATCAGCGGACATTATGACGAAAACGAGCTGCACCGTCTCCTGGACACATACCTGCTGCCCTGGAACACCGGGCTTGAGGACCTGCATGTGCCACGGATGGATCCGGTCTGCTTTGAACCGGTATACTGTTCGCGTGAGATCGAACAGATGCATCTGTGTCTGAGCTACCCTGCACTGGAGTACGGGCATCCGGACATCAATGCACTGACCCTGCTCTCCTCGATCCTTGGCGGGCAGTCGTCATCCCGGCTGTACCTGCGCATCCGTGAAGAACTCGGCCTGGCCTATGCACTGTATACGTACGGATACGCACTGGAATCCACAGGCACCTTCAATGTCTATGCCGCATGCTCACCGCAGAATATCCAGAAAGTGTATACTGAAATCCGCACGGAACTGACACAGTTCCTGCAGGGTGGAATCAGCGACCGTGAACTGAGCGATGCCAAGAAATGTCTGCGGATCTCCAATCTGATGTCTCTGGAGCATTCTTCGTCGCGTATGATGAGCCAGGGGCAGACCATGGTCATTACCGGCAGACAGCTTGACCTGGAAAAAAGCCTGGCCAGGCTCGCAGCCATTACACCGGAACAGCTGCTCGGGCTGGCAGAGAAGATACTCTCCCGGGAGCCTGTCATCGGGCTTCTCGGGCCGGATGCAGAAAACCTCGGGAGGCGTCTATGAACGAACAGATTGTTGGCCTGGATATCGGAGACGTGCGCATCGGCGTTGCCGTCTCGGATGCATCCCGTACCATTGCAAGCCCTGTGGAAGTCATCACCCGGGTCGGCTGGGGCCCGGATACCCGAAAAATCTTGGAGATCTGTAAGCGCTATCAGACCAGTATTGTGGTCAGCGGTCTCCCCCTGAATATGGACGGCAGTGAAGGTTTTCAGGCGCAGAAAGTCCGCGGACTGTGCCAGCAGCTTGAAAAAAACGGACTTACTGTGTATTATCAGGATGAACGGCTTTCCACCGTAACCGCTGAAGACGCGCTGCTGGAATCATCCATGCGCAGAGCAGACCGGAAAAAGAATGTGGATAAGGTTGCGGCGGCTGTGATCCTGCAATCCTGGCTGGACGCCCGGACGATTCAAGGAGGAAAACCATGAACGAGAATGATATCTTTGAAATGATCAATACGGACGGAGAAAAGGAATCCTTTTCCTATCTCGCAACCATTGAGCTGAACAACGAACTGTACATCTGTGCAGAGCCGGTTGACCACAGCATGGTTGAGTTTGAGGATGAAGAAGAAGATGAGGAAAGTGTTCCCGTTCTCTTCTTCCATTGTCAGTTTGCCCAGGAAGACAAGCCGGACAGTGAAGATATATTCACCATTGTCACAGATGACGCCCTGCAGGAAGAACTCTTTGACAAATTCCTGGAGCAGCTGGAAGATGAAGTCGAGGAAGTCGATGACGACAATGAAGACGGGGATACCGAGCCCGCTGACGGGGATGAAGAGTAAGCAGCTGCGCTGGCTGTGCTGTGCACTGATCCTCTGCCTGCTGACGGGGTTTCTGCCCTCAGCACAGGCACTGACGCTGCAGGATTGCCATCGTGTAACCCTGACGGACGAAGACACGGTACAGGCCAACGGCAGTGTGATCCGTTTCTGGCATGTGGATACAGTCCTTGACAGTGTGGACCAGGAGATTGCCGGTCTGGAACAGGAGTTCGTGGACCAGATTGCTCCGACACTGCAAAAAGCCAAGAATAAGACAAGCATGAATTCCAGGCTGGATATGGAAGTCCGTTACAGCCGTACAGGCCTGAGCTGGATGAGTTTTGTCCTGCAGGCGCGCATAACCTATCACCGCGACCTGATCGGTCAGGAACTCACGACACGCACATATGACATGCTGACCGGGGATCGCATCACCATGTCGGACCTGTTCCCTGAAGACTCCCCGGCCTGGATCACGCTCTCAGATGCCGTACGCAGCCAGCTGACTGACTACTTCCCTGATGAAACACCCGATGAAGCCACACTGGACCATCTGTGTGCCAAGGAAACACTGCAGCAGGCGGATTTTTCGCTTCACGGCTACTCGCTTGTCCTGCACTATCCCGCGTCCCTGCTCTATCCGGAGCATCCCACGCTGATGGAAGTCACGGTCATGTATTCCCTTCTGCAGGAGTATATGACTGAAGAGGCCCGGAAGCAGACGGATAACCTGGCATACTACAAAACATGCGCGCTGACCTTTGATGATGGTCCCAGCCGTACCAATACAACGCTTGTGCTCAAGAACCTGATGATTCAGGGTGCCCGGGCTACTTTCTTTGTGGTCGGCAACCGGATTGACTCCTATGTGGATCAGGTTCAGCGTGAGCATGATCAGGGGCATGCCATCGGCATGCACAACTGGCATCACGGGAATGTAAACAAATCATCTGCCGCATCCCTGCGCGGCATGGTTGCCAAATGCGATGCAAAACTGATCAAGGCCATTGGTATCCCTTCACGCTATGACCGTGTGCCTTACGGACTTTATCCGAAAATGATCAAGTCCAAGGTTGGCTGGTCATATATCCAGTGGAGTGTGGATACATACGACTGGCGCGGGCGGTCTTCCTCCTCAGTCCTGAGCTCTGTAAAGAAGAAAATCGCAGATGGCGATATTATTCTGTGTCATGACATCAAGGATAATACACCGGAGTCCACGCTCCGGATCTGTGATTATCTTGCAGAAAACGGGTATATTCTGCTGACCATCGACGAACTCTTCGCCAAGGACGGTGTCGAACTGCAGCCGGATACGGTATACTGGCACTGTGCTGACGGGGAAACCGGCCTGATTTCCAAATGAACTGTTCCGGCATGTGGAATGCATGCCGGATTTTTCTTGCATCCGATGCGGACAAAATGGCAGAAACATGGCCAAAATTGATCAGTCAGCGCATTTGTGATACAATGCCGATGGTAATCTCCCGAAACGAAAACCACCGCCGGGTCCCTCCGGTACATTGTCCGGTGTTCCGGTACCGCTGTCTGTTCCACCCTGTGCCTTATGCGCCGTGCAGGTTTACAGACCGTGTGCCGGGCATGTTTTCCGTAACCCCGGGCATCCGGTACGAAGGTCATGAAAGCACAGTCTGCCATGGCCTGGCACAAAGCGCGCACAGTAAGCAATGAGGTGATACCATGCAACTGACACAGGCCCGGGATGCCCTGCGGGACTATCAGAAAACTGCCTATGCGCTCAGGCATGCCATGTCTGTGCTTTACGTGGACGGAAACACGGCCGCGTCCAGGGAATCCTGGCGCGGACGCAGTAAAGCCACTGGATACCTGAGCGGTCAGCTCTATCAGCTGACAGCAGCACCGGAAAACGAAGACATGCTCAGCACCATCCTCTCAAGCCGGGAAGACTGTACCCCCGAAGAAGTCCGGGAGGCAGAACTGATCCGGGAGGACCTGGAAGACATGCGCCTGTTTTCCCGGCAGGAATACACTGAGCATCAGCAGTTACTGACCCAGTCTGACGCAGTCTGGCACGCGGCCAAGACAGCAGATGATTATGCATCCTTTGCACCTTACCTGGAAAAGCTCATTGCCTATTCCCGGCTCTTTGCCGAACGCAAGGACGCGCACAGGCAGGCCTATGACGTGCTTCTGGATACCTATGAAAAAGGTACATGCATGGCTGCACTGGACCCGTTTTTCAACGCACTGCGTACAGAACTGACACCGCTGATCCGTGAAATCGCCGCATCCCCGCAGCCGGATGCCGGTTTCCTGCATGCAGGGTATCCTGCCGCACTGCAGGAAGCATTTGCATACAGGGTGATGAACCTGATCGGTCTGGACCCCGACCGCTGTACACTGTCCACGACGGAGCACCCGTTCACAAGCGGCTGCAACAAATGGGATGTGCGTATCACCACGCATTACCACGAGGATGATGTATCCTCCAGTATGTTCTCTGTCATTCATGAAGGCGGCCATGCACTGTATGAGCTGGGCGTGGATGACTGTTATCAGTTTACACGGCTGTCCGGCGGCAGCAGTATGAGCATTCATGAATGCCAGAGCAGGTTCTATGAGAACCTCATCGGCCGCTCCCGCGCCTTCAGTGAACTCGTGCTTCCGGCAGTCCATGAGATCTTCCCGGAACAGACACGGGGCGTAAGCGCAGAGGACTGGTACAGAGCCGTCAATCAGTCCATGCCGACCCTGGTCCGCACACAGGCGGATGAACTGACCTATCCCCTGCATATCGTGATCCGTTACGAGCTTGAAAAACGTCTGTTCTCAGGCGATCTGAGTGTGCACGACCTGCCCGGGGAATGGAAACGCATGTATCAGGAGTACCTGGGGATCCAGGTGCCGGACGACCGCACCGGAGTACTCCAGGATTCGCACTGGTCAGGCGGTATGTTCGGTTATTTCCCGAGCTATGCGCTGGGTTCTGCCTATGGTGTCAGCATCCTTGAAAACATGAACAGGGAAATGAATGTGGATGCTCTGGTCCGCGAAGGCCGGATCCAGTGTATCACAGACTGGCTGCGCCGGAAAATCCATCACTGGGGCCAGTTCCTGACACCATCTGAACTGCTTGCCTCTGCGGGTGTTCCTGCGTTCGACCCACAGCCCTATATCCGGTATCTGACACACAAGTACAGGGAACTTTATCATCTGAGACAGGAGTGATAGCCATGACACTTCAGGAAATGATTGATGAATCCCGGCGGATTGTATTCTTTGGCGGTGCCGGGGTCTCCACGGAAAGCGGGATTCCCGATTTCCGCAGCGAGGACGGTCTCTATCACCAGCAGTACGCTTACCCGCCTGAAGAAATTCTGAGCCATACCTTTTTCATGCGCAGGCCCGAGGAATTCTACCGCTTCTACCGCGCCAAAATGCTGCCGCTGGATGCCCGGCCCAATGCAGCACACCTTAAGCTGGCCGAGCTCGAAGCAGCCGGAAAGCTCACAGCGGTTGTCACACAGAACATTGACGGACTGCACCAGAAAGCCGGTTCCAGAGTGGTCTACGAGCTGCATGGTTCTGTATACCGCAATCACTGCATGCATTGCGGAAAAAGTTATACGCCGGAATACATCCGGGATTCACAGGGTGTGCCCCGCTGCACCTGCGGCGGAATCATCAAGCCGGATGTCGTTCTCTACGAGGAAGGCCTGGACGAAGACACCATACGCGGTGCCGTGCATGCCATCCGCAATGCGGACATGCTGATCATTGCAGGCACCAGTCTGACCGTATACCCGGCCTCCGGGCTGGTCACCTATTTCCGGGGCAGGCATCTTGTACTGATCAATCGCGATGCCACCGGAATGGACAGTCAGGCTGACCTGGTTCTGCACGAAAAGGTCGGAGAAGTCCTGGGCAGGATTCTCGTCCGTCCCACGGAGACCGGCTTATGATCCGTCTGGAACGCCTGATTTCGCCCGGCATGCGCGAAAGTCTGATACATGCACTGCCTGCCACCAGTCCCTGTACGCATTTCAGTACACCGCTGACCCTCGCGGAATGCTCGCATATTGCTTACTGCGCCGGTCGCCTGGACCGGACCGGTACGGCCATCCAGCCCGAGCATGTGGAAGAAGGGTTCTTTACCGGGACACTGTTTTCCCGCAACCGTATCCGTGGCTGTACGGATGTCGTCCTGATCCGGGCAGACGCACGGAATCCTCAGCGGATCACAGAAGCCGGGATTCTCAGCGAAATGCTGCTGATCATGCTCGCAGCCGAAGGGCTTCAGACATGCAGGCTTTTTGACGGCTACAAGCAGGGATTGCTTCCTGCGGTACCTGGACTGGATACGATAGCCGTACTTGCCGTCGGCCACGGAAGCATGACCAGTCCGCCGGAAGCACCTTCTTCCGGGTCCCGGTCGCATGCCGGATGGCCGGAACCCATAGTCCGTGCAGTCCGGTATGCCGCTTTTATGCCCTCTGCAGGGTCCGGACCGTCATGCCAGGCACGATGGGAATCCCATACCCTGACGCTGAGTACAGACCAGTCTGACCGTTTTCTGTTCGGGTGTGCGCTCGCGCATGCAGAGCTCGCTCTGAACATACCGCACCACTGGTCCGTGCATGCTCAGGGACTCTCTGCAAGCGCTTCCTTTATGCTGCAGAAAGCATGAACTCAGCTTGCCAAGCGATTTCTGTTCCCGTATAATGCTATCTGGTCTGCTTACAATCACGGCCGGAAGCAGGATGGCCCGATTGTCTGCCAGCCGGGAAAACAAAGCAAGCCAAGAGGATGCAAGCATGACTGAAATCATTGTCATTGGTGGTGGGGCTGCCGGAATGATGGCCGCCCGGACAGCGGCCGAAGACGGTGCGCATGTCACACTGCTGGAGCACATGGAAAAGCTCGGCCGGAAAATCTATATTACCGGCAAGGGCCGTTGTAATGTTACCAATGCCTGTGAGCCGGCTGAATTTCTGCAGGAAGTAGCGCAGAATCCACGGTTTCTGTATTCCGCACTGAGTGCCTTCGCGCCCAATGACATGATCCGTTTTCTGGAATCCCATCACTGTCCCACGGTCACAGAGCGCGGCCGGCGTGTCTATCCGGCTTCCCAGAAAGCCAGTGATGTCACGCGCGTGCTTGAGCATGAGCTCAGCCGTCTGGGCGTTCAGGTTCTGCTTCATACCGAAGTCAGGCAGGTTCTGACACAGGACGGACATGCAGCAGGCGTACTGCTTGCAGATGGCCGGACACTCTCCGCAGATGCTATCATTCTGGCGACCGGCGGACGCTCTTACCCGGCTACAGGTTCCACCGGTATGGGGTATGCCATGGCTGAAACCCTCGGGCATACCATTCGTCCGCTCCGGCCTTCGCTGTCAGCACTGACCACAGAGGACACCTGGCCCTGTGCACTTCAGGGGCTGAGTCTGAAAAATGTCACTTTGGAAGCGCGGCGCGGCAAAAAAGTCCTCTACAGCCAGCTGGGTGAAATGCTCTTCACTCACTTCGGTATTTCTGGCCCGCTGGTCCTGGAAATGAGCTGTCACCTGGAACGTCCGCTCAGTGAGGTCCAGGTGACGCTCTGTCTGAAACCGGCACTCTCCGAGGAGCAACTGGACCAGCGGCTACAGCGCGAAATCCAGGAAAACCCCCGGCAGCTGCTGGAACACATGATGGAGCATCTGCTGCCAAAACGGTTTGCTGCTTTATTCCCTGCCCTCTGCGGGCTCCCTGAACGAATGCCGGCAGGCAGCCTGACCCGGGAAATGCGACGCACACTGGTCAGCCGGCTGCTTGCGCTCCCCATCCGCATAGCCGATTTCCGGCCCATTGAAGAGGCCATCGTTACGCGCGGCGGTGTGACCGTCCGTGAAGTCAATCCGGCTACCATGGAATCCAAACTGGTCCCCGGACTCTACTTTGCCGGGGAAGTCCTGGATGTGGACGCGCACACCGGCGGGTATAACCTGCATATTGCATTTTCAACAGGATACCTGGCCGGAAAAAATGCTGCAGGCGGCACTTCAACTTAAAGGAGACTACTCCCATGCAATATATCATCCTCGATCTGGAGTGGAATCAGCCTCTGAACTACCAGAATCGGGCTTACAGGCTCTATGGCGACCGGCTGATGTTTGAAATGCTTCAGATCGGTGCTGTCCGGATCAATGAACAGCTGGAGATCCTGGACAGTATATCCATCCCGATCCGGCCTACATGCTACACTGTTGTACATCCGCGCATCCGGCGCATGACACATCTTACCCAGGAAGTGCTTGATGATGCCCCGGATTTTCAGGACGCGATCGATCAGTTCGTCCGCTGGTGCGGTCAGGACTATGTATTACTGACCTGGGGATGCGACGATGTTTCGGTCCTTCAGCAGAACCTGGACTTTTTCGACTGCCACCCTGATCTGCCAACGCTGTATGACATTCAGCCGCTCTTCAGTGCAGTCCATCATCTGGCCAACCGGAGCGGTCTGAAACAGGCCATGGAGATCTCCGAAATCAATCCGGATGAAAACCGGTCTTTCCATGACGCACTCAATGATGCTTACTATACCGCACTGGTATTCACGCATCTGCCCGAACCCGGACTGGTTCTGAACTATCCGCAGTCACCCAAGCCGCTGATCCATCCGAGACCACACGCCACAAAGGGCGACCTGTTTGAATCCATTGCTCAGGCACTGGCCAGCGAACAGGCACAGAAACCACGCTGCGCCATCTGTGCCCGGGAGACCATTCTTGAGGATGCTTACATCCCCCAGGCCGCTGATAAGTATGTCAGTCTTGCCCGCTGTCCGCGGCATGGCCTGAACATGGTCCGGCTCCGCTTCCATCCGACTGTGGATCATATGCGTGAAATGACTGTACGCACCACGCGTGCCACCCGTCCGAACATTGCCTATGTTCATACAAAAAGGCTGCAGATTCAGCAGCGTGCCGCGGAGGGCAGGCTGCCGGATCCGGAGCGGATGCTGGAATATGCGGACCGCTCCAGTGTAACCTTTGAAGACTGAAAGGAGACACAGCATGCAGATCACCTGCCTGGACAAGAGCATGGTATTCCCTGAACCATGTACGGTACTCGATTGTCTGTCTGCCATGGGTATTCTGAATACAGGAATTCTTGCGGTCATGGCCGGAAGCCGGCTGATGGAACTCGGTGACACGCTTGAATCGGATGCAGAACTGCAACCCATTACCTTTGCAGACTCCGAAGGCCGGCGCATCTATGAACGTTCTCTGCGCTTTGTCATGCTTATGGCATTAAAGACAAGGTACCCCGGTGAGCGTGTGCGGGTGGAGTACTCCGTCGCAGGCGGTATTCTGGTCCGCATGCCGAATCATGCACTCTCCAGCCGGGATGTCCGTCAGATCGAAAGCGATATGCGTGCGATCTGCCAGCTTGACATGCCCTTTACGCATGAAACCTGGTCCACGGAAAAAGCGATTGCCTATTTCACTGCAGACGGCCAGCAGGACAAGGTGGATCTGCTGCATTACCGCCGGCTGCAGACCATCCGCATGTATCACTGCGGACAGATGTATGAATACTTCTACGGTGCCATGGCGCCTTCCACCGGGTATGTCTCTGTCTTTGATGTTCTTCTGCACGGGAACGGGTTTGTACTCTCACTCCCGTCCGTTGCCGAGCCCGACAGTCCTGCCCCGTATATTGAACGTCCGCGCCACCTGGCCGTCTTTGACCAGTCTGCCCACTGGTGTTCCATTCTGGGCGTTGAGAATGTCTCAGACCTGGCGCATCTGATGGAGAAGCACCGTCTTCGCGAATTCATCCGGGTTAATGAAGCGCTGCATGATCAGGCCATGATTGACACGGCCCGCACCATTTCAGAGGGCAGAAAACGTATTGTGCTCATAGCCGGCCCATCTTCCTCCGGTAAGACCACGTTTGCCGGTAAACTCGCCATCCAGCTCAGGGTGCTCGGTCACCGGGCCATCCGTGTATCACTGGATAATTACTACCGCAACCGTGCTGAAATCCCGCTCGAGCCTGATGGAAGTGTTGACCTTGAGCATATCCGGGCCATTGACGTACCCCTGATTCAGCAGCAGGCACTGCAGCTGCTTCAGGGCGAAGAGGTTCAGCTGCCGGTCTATTCATTCAAGACCAAGAACCGGGAAGAGCAGGGAATCCCGCTGCAGCTTGGTCCGGATGACATCCTGATCTTCGAAGGCATCCACGCCCTGAACCCGGAGCTCTCGCGTGGAGTCCCCCAGGACGCCATTCACCGCATCTTTGTCAGTGCACTGACCTGTCTGAATCTGGACGACCACAACCGCATCCGGACCACGGATGTCCGGCTCCTGCGCCGTATTGTGCGTGATCATCAGTTCAGGGGTGTTGAACCTTCCGAAACACTCGGCATGTGGGAAAGCGTCCGCCGCGGCGAAGAGACCTGGATCTTCCCATATCAGGAAATGGCCGATACCGTCTTTAATACAGCACTGCACTATGAGCTTCCGGTCCTGGCGCATTTCTCACGCGGTGTGTTCTCCAGCCTCACCCCATCCATGCCGGGCTATCTGCTGGCACTGAGACTGAGAAAAATGCTCAACTATGTCCCTGAGATTGATCCTGCAATCCTCGATGAGATCCCGCCGCTTTCCCTGCTGCGCGAATTCATTGGCGGTTCCACAATTGATGAAGAATAATAAAAAGGAGTCACAGTCTGCATACGCGGGCTGTGACCCCTTTTTTTGCATTCATTGCTGCCTGTCCTCAAGAAGGTTCAGCCAGTCAATTTCATTGAAACCGATGGAGACGCCATGGTCTGTGATCAGAATCGGCCGTTTAAGCCACATGCCGTCTGATGAAAGAATGTCCAGTATCTCCGCCTCCAGCAACCCATTGATCTTTCCTGAGAGATGATGTGAACGATACAGCTGGCCCGTCGAATTGAAAAACCTTCTCCAGGAAACACCGGAGCTCTGTTTCCACGCCAGAAGCTCTTCCCTGGTCGGCCGCTGTTCAACAATAGAACGCCTGGTATACTGAATTCCGCGTTCCTTCAGAAATTTCTCAGCCCGTCTGCATGTAGCACATCTGTCGTATCCGATCAGTGTAACACTCATTGTTTTCTCCCCTTATCCCCTGTTGAATTATAAAGATCAGAAAAGCCGGTATATCTCCTGCAGGCATATGCATAAAGCCAGTGCATTCCCGCCGGTATACCGTTTTCCTACTCGTGGCCCGTCTACCATCCCCATGGCATACGTGCCACGATCATACCATGCGCCTCCATTCTGTCTGTGATGAAATGCCCACCATTTCATGGTTGCGTTCAGTCTCATACTGTTACCTGAGTGGAACACAGGCATCAGACCCGGACTGTTCAGAAATCATGAACCGGCCGCAAAACGCTTTGCTTAGTATCTGACCGGTTTATCTGTTCTGTCAGATTTATTCCTTGTTTTCATTATGATTTTATCATATAATCCTCATCTTGTCAAAGCATGGTTGCACAATTAGAAAAGCAATAAATAGCGTATGTACGATTCCTTCTATGGATATGATATAATTCCCGTGAAATCTATGTCAGGAGGATGGCAGGATGGCCATTGACTGGGGCGAAAACCTGAACCTGAAAATCAGCATGCTGCCGGAGAGCCCGGGCTGCTATCTGATGAAGGACGCCGGGGGCACCATCATTTATGTGGGCAAGGCAGTCAACCTGAAAAACCGTGTCCGCTCCTATTTCCGGGACACATACCACACGCCCAAGGTTGCAGCCATGATCTCGCATATTGCAGACTTTGAAGTCCTGCTCTGCGAATCCAATCTGGAAGCGCTCTGTCTTGAATGTAATCTGATCAAGGAACATAAACCGTACTACAACATTCTTCTCAAGGATGACAAACATTATCCTTACATCCGTCTCCAGCCTTCTGAGCCTTTTCCGCGGCTCAGACTTGCCAGACGCATGACAAAAGATAATGCCAGGTATTTCGGTCCGTATATCGGCGCAACCGCCGTCAAGCAGGTCATCGATACCGTCCGTGATGTATTCCCTCTTCGTACATGCAACCTGCGTTTCCCGCTGAAAGAGAAAGTCAGGCCATGCATCAATTATGACATCAAAAAATGTCTGGCTCCCTGTGCAGGATTATGCACAGAAGAGGAATACAACCAGATGATTGACGGTGTGCTTTCCTTTCTCAATGGCGACTATGGCATGGTGATGGACCGGCTGAAAGCGTCCATGCAACAGTATGCTTCACGGATGGAGTATGAAAAAGCTGCCGTATTCCGCGACAAGATCCGGGATGTCCAGGGACTGATGGAGCGTCAGATCGCCATCCGCACAGACCGCAGTGAACAGGACATCCTTGCAGTGGCTCAGGACGGCCTGGATGCCATGGTCCAGATCATGTATGTCCGGGGCGGCAGAATGCTGGGCGGCGATCACTTTCTGCTCGAACGCGAAGGCGGTGAGGACCCCGGAGAAGTACTGCTCGCCTTTGCAACCCAGTACTATGCTCAGGGTACCCTGATCCCCCGTAATGTCCTGATCCAGACACTCCCGGATGGCGGCACCGAGTCCCTGGAAGGCTGGCTGCGCCAGCAGAAGAACGGGGCCGTCACTTTGCAGGTACCCAAACGCGGAGAAAAACATGAGCTCGTCCTTCTCGCACAGAAGAATGCAGAGGATGCACTCCAGAAACGCAATGCCAGAAAAACCGTAAAGGAAGAACGTACACGGGGTGCCGCTGAATCCCTGGGTCGTATTCTCGGAATGGATCACTATCCCCGCCGGATTGAAGGCTATGATATTTCCAATACACAGGGCGTACTGAGTGTCGGCTCCATGGTCGTCTTCATTGACGGGGTGCCCGCCCGGAAAGAATACCGCCAGTTCCGGATCAAAACAGTAACCGGCGCCAATGACTTTGCAAGCCTGAACGAGGTCCTGTCCCGCCGGTTCTCACACGGGCTTCAGGAGAAGAAAGAACGGGAAGCACAGGGGCTTTCACCTGTCGGTGGCAAGTTCAGTGATCTGCCGGACCTGATTCTGATTGACGGTGGTCCTCAGCAGCTCAGGTTTGCGCGCCAGGCCATTCTTGACCTCGGAGCGGATGTTGCCATGTTTGGTCTTGCTGAAAGGTTTGAAGAAATCTTTGTCCCATACCAGGATGCACCCATTGTTCTGGATCACAGGACACCGGAACTGCAACTGGTTCAGCGCATCCGTGATGAAGCACACAGGACCGCGATTACACATCACAGAGCCCTGCGTGGAAAAGCCTTTACACACAGTCAGCTGGAAGATATCCCGGGTGTCGGTCCCGGAAGACGCAAGGCGTTGCTGAAGCATTTCGGTTCCATCAAGGCCATACGTTCCGCATCCCTGGAAGACCTGCTCCAGGTCAAGAGCATCTCCAGGCCTGTGGCTGAATCCATTCTTCAGTGGGCGCAAACAGAGAGTATGCCACAGAAGACCCCGCTTACAGAAAAGCCATAATAAAACGGGCATCTCAGCCCGTTTTATTATGGCTTTTTACTTTATAGCAAATTGCGGAAGCTTCGATTATGTTACAGGCGCGCAATAAAACAATGACAAGTTGTAATATTTTGAGTTTTTTGTTC
>ONWQ01000104.1 GCA_900321565.1 uncultured Eubacteriales bacterium | reverse complement strand
TCATTGTGTTTTCCTCCATAATTCAGTATTGACCAATCCAGCACGCAGATGCCTTTTCTGAATTTCTGGCTAATACTGTTTTATGGATACCTCCCATTCTGACGCAGGCTCTGTTTGGATTCACGCATGCAGGCTGATTTCAGGCAATCCCGCCGCTGATGGTGTTCTGGATCCGGTTCATCCGGGCATAACTTCCGCCCAGAGCCACAAGCTCGTCATGCGTACCCTGTTCGGTGACCCGACCGTCCTCAATCACCAGGATCTGATCCGCATTGCGGATCGTGGACAGCCGATGCGCAATGGCAATAATGGTCCGGCTGCCCGCAATACCTGCAATGGCTTTCTGGATCTGACGCTCCGTTTCCACATCCACGGAAGCTGTAGCCTCGTCCAGAATAATGACCGGAGAGCGG
This sequence comes from uncultured Eubacteriales bacterium, assembly GCA_900321565.1. Classification (GTDB taxonomy): domain Bacteria; phylum Bacillota; class Clostridia; order Christensenellales; family Aristaeellaceae; genus UBA2943. Next base: position 25,557 of record ONWQ01000104.1, on the reverse strand, counting down.
CGCAGAATGGCCCGGGCAATGGCAACACGCTGCTTCTGGCCGCCGGATAACCTGAGTCCGCGCTCGCCGACCTGTGTCTCGTACCCGTCAGGCATGGCCATGATATCCTCATGGATGTTCGCTGCCATGGCCGCAGCACGGATTTCATCCATCTCTGCATCCGGAACGGCATAGCCGATGTTTTCCGCAATGGTACCGTTGAACAGGAATGTATCCTGCAGGACCGGGGAGATATTCCTGCGCAGGCTTTCGATGGTGACATCCCGGATGTCACACTCGTCCATGAGAATCCGGCCGCCGGTGGGTTCATAGAACCGGGAGATCAGTTGCGTCAGAGTGGTTTTGCCGACGCCTGTCGGGCCGACCAGGGCGAGCATGCTTCCGGGCCTGCAGTGGAATGAGACATCCCGGAGTACGGGAATGCCGTTGTCATAGGCAAAACTGACATGCTCGAACCGGATATCACCCTGCACATTCTGCAGTTCCACGGCATCCGGGCGATCCTGGATTTCACAGGGTGTGTCCAGAATGGCGAGCACACGTTCAGCCCCGGCCATGGACTGCTGCATGTTTTCCAGCAGGTTGGCAAGCCCGGTAACCGGACCGTAGAAGAGGCTGAGATAGAGCAGGAATGCAACGATATCTTCCACCTGCAGGTGATCCCGCCAGGCAAGGTATCCGCCGAAACCGACGACAAGCACTGTACCGATGGAAGAGATGAACTCCACGGAAGGATGGAAGATTGCACTCAGTTTCAGAGCCTGGAGCATGGCGCGCACATGTTCAAAATTCCGTTCATTGACCTGACCGGTCTCATATTCTTCACGACCGAAAGACTGGATTTCGTGCACACCGGACAGGTTATCCTGCAGTTTTCCGTTGAGCTCGCCCATTTTCTTCTGGGAAATCCGGAAGAAAGGACGTACTTTCCTTGAGAAGATCACACCGGAGATGAGGATCAGCGGAATCGGTGCACAGGTAATGAGTGCCAGCCGGGCATTGATGGTCAGCAGGACAATGAGAACACCGGCAAAGGTTACGATGTTTGTGATGCTCTCCGGGATCATATGTGCATACAGGAGCTCGAAATCCCGGGTATCGTTGATGACCCGGCTCATGAGATCGCCGGTCTGCTTGTCATGAAAGTACCCGAGATGCATGCGCTCCAGCTTGTCGTATGTCCGGGTGCGCAGGTCGCCGACCAGGTACCAGGCCGCCTTATGTGCCAGATAATTGCTCAGAAAGCGGAACAGCACCCGGAGCAGGTAAAGCGCGACAAGAATCGCGGTAAGCGTATAGATCTGATTGAGACCGGCCTCATCCACACCGTTTTTCACGATCCCGGTCATGGAGGAGAGTACTCTGGGGGCAGCCAGGTTCACCCCGGTCAGTCCCAGTGTGGCAAGGATCGCAATGACATAGAGTCCACGGTAGCGGATGGCTTCGCGGCTGAGTCGCCAGAGCATGTTCATGGCATATCCTCCGGTGCCCTTCAGGCGAGTTCCGTCCAGGCAGTCTGCAGACTCTCAATGATGGACAGATGCTGCGGGCAGGCTGCTTCACAGGCGCCGCATCCGATGCAGTGATCCGCACCATTGTTGTTCTCCCGTATCCTGCGCAGGTCCCAGTTAGTCGACGGATCCATATCATAGAGGGAAACATTGTTCCAGACAGAGAACACACCGGGAATGTTCACACCATTGGGACAGGGCATGCAGTAGCGGCAGCCTGTGCATCCGATCTTTGTGCGGCTGATGTATGCGGCACGGACTTCATCCATGAGCCGGAGTTCGTCGTCGCTCATGATACCATTACCGACGGTATCGAAGATTCTCAGGTTCTCATCAATCTGATCGGCTTCATTGCAGCCGGAGAGGACAACAGCGATCTCGGGACGGTTGCACAGCCAGCGGAAAGCCCATTCCACGGGCGATCTTCTGACCGGGAATGCATCGTAGAGTGCCTGAACATTCGCCGGAGCCTTGGCCAGGCGGCCGCCCAGCAGGCCTTCCATGATCACGACCGGAATCCCGAGCTTGCCGGCAAGCTCTACGCCGCGGGTGCCGGCCTGGTTATGGATATCCATGAAATTATACTGCAGCTGGACCATATCCCAGTCATAGTCCTGGAGAATATAGGCATACTCGTCATACGGCCCGTGGAAAGAGAAACATTTATAGCGGATTTTCCCTGCTTTTTTCATGTCATCAAAGAATTCCGGCGCACCGATGGACTTGAAGTATTCCCATTTTTCACGGTTGATGCCGTGCATGAGATAGAAGTCAATATGATCGGTCTGCAGCTTACGAAGTTCCTCGTCCAGCAGTGCCTGCATTTCTGAACGGTTGTGCACGGCTTCGCAGGGCATCTTGGTTGCAATCGTCACCCGGTCACGGTAGCCGTCCTGCAGAGCTTTCCCGAGGACAATCTCGGAGGTTTTGTCGAGATAGACGTAGGCGGTATCCAGATATGTGACACCACCGTCAATGGCACGGCGGATCAGGGAAATGGCTTTCTGTTCATCGATGATGCTGTCACCGGAAGCGGGACCGTTGAAGCGCATGCAGCCCAGGCCGAAAGCGGAGGCCTGAATGCCAAGTTTGCCCATGGTACGGTATTTCATGGAAAATCCTCCTCTGGTCAGATGTTTCTGTATCTGAAGATGTAAAGCAGGGCTTAGTGTATTGTATCCCATGAAATGAATGTCCGGTCAAGAGGCTGAAAGTATTTTTTCTGTCTTCTGAATGCCCGGAATTCAGGTATATTCATATAAGATTATGTGAAACTGAACTTGACAAAATGGAACCGATTGTGTCATTATAAACATGTCTTCGAGCCCCTGTTCCTGTGGCTGTGCTATGGAACCCGGGCCGCATCGGGAATCCCGGTTCAGGGCACTGCCGGAAACGGCGGTACCTTCCGCATTTGAAAAGGAGACACCGCAGGGGCTTTCAGGCTTCGGCCTTTTGACCGTGCGTCCTTTTCGGATGCACGGCTTTTTCTGTGCCGTGGGTTTTCCGGAAAGGGTCGATACCGGAAACGGTCCGGCCTTCCTTTTGAAAAGGAGACGTTGAGATACGTATCGGGATGGCGGCGTTGATTTCTTCGTCTCGGAAGACAAATCCGGAAAGGAAGAAATGCCATGAAAAACCTGAAATCTGTCCTTTGTCTGTGCTGCGTGCTGATGCTCTGTGCATTCAGTGCTCAGGCGGAGATGGTGGCACCTGAAGAAGTGGAACTGATCGTGTTTGCTGCGGCATCCATGACGGAAACCCTGACCACCATCCAGGAAATGTATGAAACTGAACATCCGGAAGTGCATCTGGTCTTCAACTTCGATTCCTCGGGTACGCTGAAGACTCAGATCGAAAGCGGCGCGGAATGTGACCTGTTTATCTCGGCAGCACCCAAGCAGATGAACCAGCTTGACAGTGCTGCTGCACCGGAAACCAATCCGGACGGTCTGGATTTTGTGCTCCAGGGCACACGCCTGGATCTTCTGGAAAACAAGGTGGCGCTTGCAGTCCCGGAAGGAAACCCGAAGGGGATTGAAGGGTATGCGGATCTGGTGGAACACCTGAAGGCCGGGGATGTGCTTCTGGTCATCGGGAACAGTGACGTGCCTGTAGGCCAGTATACACAGAAGATCTTCGCATACTTTGAACTGGATGAAGCAGCACTGAACCAGGCGCAGGTGCTGACCTACGGAAGCAATGTCAAGGAAGTGACCAGCCAGGTCAGTGAAGCCGCTGTGGACTGCGGTATCATTTATGCCACGGATGCCTTCTCGGCCGGACTGACCATAGTGGATACTGCAACCGCCGAAATGTGCGGTCAGGTGATCTATCCTGCTGCCGTGCTGAATACGACAAAACATGAACAGGCAGCCCGGGATTTCCTGGAGTATCTGACCGGGGATGCGGCGGATGCCGTGTTCGAAGCTGTGGGCTTTACCCCGATCTATGTGCCTGAAGAAGTGACTGAATAAAGGCGACACCGGGAAGCATGCCATCCCGTGCTTCCCGGTACGCTTTCGGAAAGGAGTCCGCTGATGGACCTGTTTCCGCTATGGAATTCCCTGCGCATTGCAGGACTGAGCACGGCACTGATCTTTTTTGCCGGCATCCTCAGTGCGTACTATATTGCCAGATGTCCACGGATCATCAAGGGAATCCTGGACGGGGTCCTGACCCTGCCGCTTGTACTCCCGCCCACAGTCGTCGGATTCCTGCTGCTCCGGCTGCTGGGACCGCGGCGTCCGCTGGGAGCCTGGCTGCTGCAGCAGTTCGGTCTGAGGATGACCATGACATGGTGGTCCGCAGTCATTGCAACTTCTGTGGTGATCTTTCCACTGATGTACCGCACATGCCGTGGTGCATTCGAGAGTTTTGATGAGACCCTGGCGGCAGCAGGACAGACTCTGGGACTGTCCAATACATACATTTTCTGGCGGATCCGGATGCCACAGTGCCGGCCGGGAATCCTGGCAGGCACAGTACTGGCGTTTGCGCGTGCACTGGGCGAATATGGTGCCACCAGCATGATTGCCGGATATACGCCCGGACGTACGGCAACGATTTCCACCACAGTATACCAGCTCTGGCGCACGAACGATGATGCACTGGCTTTCCGCTGGGTGCTTGTGAACATGGGGATTTCCCTGCTGGTACTCATTGCCGTGAACCTGCTGGAAAAACGCGAGAGGAGACGGTGAGCATGGGGCTGAGTGTGGACGTGGAAAAACGCTTCCGCGATTTTACCCTGTGCGTCCGTCTGGAAACGGAAAAGGGCACACTGGCACTACTCGGTGCGTCCGGGTGCGGAAAGAGCCTGACATTGCGATGTATTGCCGGGATTGAAAAACCGGACCGCGGTCGGATTGTGCTGGACGGAGTGACACTGCTCGACTCAGAGAGACGGATATGGCTTGCACCGCAGGAGCGGCATGTGGGACTGATGTTTCAGCACTACGCGCTGTTCCCGCAGATGACGGTTGCACAGAATGTAATGTGCGGCGCGAGACGCAGTCTCAGAAGCGCACAGCGGGAGAAGGCCGTCCGGGAAGCTCTGGAGAGAATGGGGATAGCCCATCTCAGGGACCGGCTGCCGGGACAGCTTTCCGGCGGGGAACAGCAGCGGACGGCGCTGGCTCGGATCCTGGTCAGTGAGCCACGGATCCTGATGCTGGATGAACCGTTCTCAGCTCTGGACAGTCATCTGCGGTTCCGTATGGAACAGGAGATGCGCGCAGTGATCCGTGACTTTGAGGGACCGGTGCTGCTGGTTTCTCATGACCGGGACGAAGTGTATCGCATGGCGGACCGTGTGGCGGTCATGGAAAACGGGCGTATCAGGCGGATCGGTACGCGCGATGAAGTGTTCCGGGATCCGGGTACTCGGACCGGCTGCATGCTGACCGGGTGCAAGAATATATCCCGGGTCCGCGTGCTGGATGCCGGGCATGCCATGGCAACGGACTGGGGGATCACCCTGGCACTGCCGCTGCGGCCGGGTACGGATGCACTGGGCATCCGCATGCATTCAATCCGGCCAGGCCCGGGAGAGAATACATTCCGGTGCCGGGTGACCGGGGTCGTGGAAAACCCGTTCTCCTATACGGTTATGCTGCGCCCGCTGGCTGCGCCGGGATCATCCGAGACGATCGGCTGGGAAATGGAAAAACCGGTCTGGAAAGCGCTCCGGGCGGAAGAGATTACCGTTCATTTCCCGATGGACGGATTATTACAACTGAAAGGCTGATGGTATGCTGAAATCTGGAACCTGGGAGGAAGCCCGGGCACTGCTTCTGAGTGCGGTGCGGCCTGTGGAGAAGGAGAATGTGCCGCTGGATGCATGCGCTTCACGCGTTCTGGCCATGGATCTGAAGGCGGAGGAAGACGTGCCGCCGTTTGACCGTTCGGCTTATGACGGGTATGCACTCCGCGCAGCGGATGTCATGCATGCATCGCCGGAAATGCCTGTGACACTGCAGCTGACTGAAACCATTCCTGCAGGGCATGTGGCTACGCGTCCGGTACTTCCGGGCATGGCGGCACATCTGATGACCGGGGCAGCAATCCCTGAGGGTGCGGACTGTGTCATTAATTTTGAGCGCACACGGTTCACGGACGCGGAAGTGACACTCACATGCCCGCTGCGTGCCGGGGACAATATTGTACGGCGTGGTGAGGACGTGCAGGCAGGCCGGCTGCTGGCAGCATCCGGTACGCGGATTGATGCCGGGCTTGCGGGCACACTGGCAGCCCAGGGGATCGTGCAGGTGCCGGTCTATCGTCAGCCGGTGATCGGACTGATTGCCACAGGCAGTGAGATCACGGAACCGGATGAACCGGTACGCGCAGGCGGGATCCGGAACACGAACCGGGCGAGCTTTACTGCACTGTTGCAGCGTGAGGGCTGCCAGGTACGCTATCTCGGGCTGTGCGGGGATGACGCCGGTGCGATTGCAGAAAAGATCCGGACAGGTGTCCGGGCATGCGATATGGTTATCCTGACCGGCGGGGTTTCTGTGGGCGACTGGGATGTGACTCCGGAGGCCATGGAACAGGCCGGAGCGCAGATCCTGATGCGCGGTGTGGACATGAAACCGGGTATGGCCTGCGCGTATGCACTGGCCGGGAACACACTGGTCCTGGGTCTTTCCGGAAACCCGGCTTCAGCGCTGACGAATTTCTGCGTATGCGCGCTTCCGGCATTGCGTACACTCTGTGGCCTCAGAGAGACGGAGCCAAGACCGGTGACAGCAGTCCTGGTACGCGCATTCCGGAAAAAGAGCCCGTCGGATCGGTTCCTGCGCGGCAGGCTGCTGCTGGAGGACGGATGTGTGCGGTTCGATGCATCCGCTGATCAGGGCAATATTGTGCTGTCGAGCACGATCGGGTGTGATACATTCCTCCGGATCCCTGCGGGCAGTGGGGCAGTGGAAGCCGGGACACAACTGAAAGGATTCATGGTATGAAAAAAGTAAGGGTAGAGGATGCAGTGGGCATGACGCTGTGCCATGACCTGACAGAAATGCGCGACGGGTTCAAGGGCGCGGCATTCCGGCGCGGGCATGTGATCACGCGGGAGGATATTCCGCATATGCTGGATATCGGCAAGCGCACGGTGTTCGTATGGGAAGAAAACGCGGGCGAGATCCATGAGGAGGATGCCGCGCTGCGTATGGCGGGGATGGCGCAGGTGCACGGAGCGCATTACACGGCACCGTCCGAAGGTAAGGTTCTGCTCATATCCGATGCGGAAGGCATGCTTCGTGTGGATACAGAGCTTCTGCGTGAGATCAACAGCATCGGAGACCTGACGATCTCTACACTGCCGGATCATTATCCGGTGCATCCCGGCATGCGGCTCGCATCCATGCGGATTGTGCCCCTGGTCACAAAGGAAACCCAGGTGCAGCGTGCGGAAGAGCTCTGCAGGGACAGAAAGCTTCTGGAGCTTCTGCCCTACAGACCGCGCAGAGTGGGCATTCTGATCACGGGTTCGGAAATCTATCACGGACGGATCCGGGATAAGTTTGAAGCCGTGGCACGCAGAAAACTGAGTGCATACCCTGGCGAAGTGCTGGGCGTACGCATCTGTGATGATGATCTGGACATGCTGACCGGTGCTGCACGGGATTTCCTGGAGCAGGGTGCGGACTTCCTGATCTTTTCCGGTGGCATGTCTGTGGACCCGGATGACCTGACGCCAACGGCCATCCGGCAGCTGGGCTGTGATGTCATTTCGCATGGTGTGCCGAGCCAGCCGGGCAATATGACCCTGATGGCATACCTGGGCGAGATTCCGGTCATGGGTGTGCCCGGCGCAGCCATCAGTCTGCCGACCACGATCTTTGATGTGCTGTTGCCGCAGGTGTATGCAGGGGTCAGGTTCACGAAGGAGGACCTGATCCGGCTGGGGAATGGCGGACTCTGCCAGTTGTGCGGGGACTGTCATTTCCCGAACTGTACGTTTGGAAGGTACTGAGTGATGAAGGATCAATACGGGCGTGCGATTACCTACCTGAGGCTTTCAGTGACCGAACTGTGTAACCTGCGCTGCCGCTACTGCATGCCTGCCGGAGGCATATGCAAGCTGAGTCATGACCAGCTGCTGAGCGAGGAGGAAATGCTGCAGGCAGTGCGCACAGCGGCACAGCTGGGAATAACCAAGGTACGGATTACAGGCGGCGAACCGCTGACCAAGCCGAACATACTCTCCATCTGTCGCGGGGTAGCGCAGACACCGGGGATTGAAGATACCGCGCTTACAACCAACGGGACGCGGCTGCCGGAGCTGGCAGTCCCCCTGAGGGAGGCCGGGATCCGGAGGCTGAATATCAGTCTGGATACACTGAATGCGGACCGGTATGCATCCATGACACGGCTTGGACGTCTGGAGGATGCACTGCGCGGGATCGAAGCCGCACTGGATGCCGGGTTTGAACGCGTGAAAATCAATACAGTACTCATTGGCGGGTTTAATGAGGATGAAGTCCCTGCCCTGGCAGACCTGACCCGGCGCTGGCCGGTGGACGTTCGCTTCATTGAACTGATGCCCATGCCCGGGAATACGGAGTTCGGTCCGGAAAGCTATATTCCGGTGGACCGGGTACTGGAACAGCTGCCGGAAGCGGAGGCAGAGGCCGAAGACGGTGTGGCACGACTGTACCGGCTGCCCGGAGCCCAGGGCCATGTCGGACTGATCAGCCCGCTGAGCCGGGAATTCTGTGGTACATGCAACCGGATCCGCCTGACTGCAGACGGCAGACTTAAGCCCTGCCTGCATTCGGCTGACGAGATCAGTATCAAGGGACTGGATGCGGCCGGAATGCTTGAAAGAATGCGCGAAGCGATCCTGGCCAAACCCAGGTGTCATGGTGAACTGAGCGCGGTAAGCCGGAGTCAGTCAGTACGGGCCATGAATCAGATCGGCGGGTAATGCCGGTCCACGAAAGAGGAAAAGAAACATGTCAACTCCAGAGTTTACACATTTCAATGACCAGGGCCGGGCCCGGATGGTGGATGTGGGTGAAAAACAGATTACACAGCGCACAGCCACGGCAGCGGCCCGGGTACTGGTGAACCGAACTACATTTGACCTGATCCGTTCAGGCGGGGTCAAAAAAGGGGATGTGCTTACTGTTGCGCAGATCGCAGGGATCATGGCGGGAAAGCGCACACCGGATCTGATTCCCATGTGTCACCCCGTGCCGCTGAACGGGATTGACCTGAAACTGTGGCTGGACGAAGCACGGCTGTCTGTGGAGATTGAAGCCACGACACGCTGTGAAGGACGCACGGGTGTTGAGATGGAAGCACTTACAGCCGTGAGCGGCGCTGCACTGACCGTCTATGACATGTGCAAGGCTGTGCAGCGGGATATGGAGATCACCGACATCCGGCTTGTCCGCAAGACAGGCGGTGTGCATGGAGATTATGAAAGAGAGGAAGAAAGTCATGCCTGATGTAAAACGTACTGCGGCGGTAATAACCGTCAGTGACAAGGGCTTTCGTGGTGAGCGCGAGGATACAAGCGGACCGGCACTGTGTGCCATGCTGTCCGAAGCCGGCTGGGATGTGGTGTACACTGCCATGGTGCCGGATGAGCAGGACCTGATTGCCGGTGAGCTTCTGACGTGTGCGGACGAAAGGCAGCTGGCGCTGGTCCTGACCACGGGCGGTACAGGGTTCTCACCCCGGGATGTGACGCCGGAGGCAACACTGCGCGTGGTGGAACGCCTGTGTCCGGGAATTCCGGAGGCCATGCGTGCTGAGAGCATGAAGATCACACCGCATGGCTGCCTGTCCAGGGAAACAGCCGGGATTCGTGGCCGCACACTGATTATCAATCTGCCCGGCAGCCGGAAGGCGAGCACGGAGAACCTTGCTGCTGTACTCGGAGCGGTTGGGCATGGCGTGGATATGCTGCAGTCGCAGGGTTCTGCAGACTGTGCATCGGAAGCCGTCAGGTCGGCCGGAGTCCCGTCCATGGACCAATGGATGCGCGAAGCTAGGCAGGACCCGCAGTCCGGCAAGGTGGGCATGTATATTGTGCATAATGGTGTGGTTCGTGAGACGGCCCGCAGTCGCGTCCGGGAAGGAAATCAGCAGGCACGCGCGGTGACCGGCATGCAGTTTTCCTGTGATCAGGCCAAGGCCGCGGAGGCCGTGGAAGAAGCACGCAGGATGGAAGGCGTATACTATGTACGCGCCTGGGTGAATGAAGGCAGACTCAGGGTCGGAGACGATATCATGAAGGTTCTGATCGGCGCGGACATCCGGCCCCATGCAATACAGGCACTGGAGACGCTGGTGGGTGCACTGAAGAACCGGTGCGTGACCGAGACGGAACTGTACGATGACTGACCGACAGGTTTATACTTGTATACTGCCGAAATTATGCTAAAATCAAAATGAATCACGTCTGATGTCGCAGTATGTGCTGTTTTTCGGGGCGTATGCGAATGGAACAGACAGAATATGAGAGAGGCTGGTGTTTTGTATGAAAAAACTGTTTGCACTGATCCTGGCTCTGGCTCTTATGCTGAGTGCAATGCCTGTATTTGCCACAGAGACCCAGGTCACAGAGATCAACTGGAGTGATGTGGAAGTCCTTGCGGACATGGTGGAAGGCGAGTTTGTGACACTGGAGAATATAGGCCTGAAGCTGTGGATTCCGGCTGATTTCAAGCCGATGGAGCTGACAGAAGAACAGGCCGGTGTGGGTATGCTTGCCATTTATGCTACAGAAGGAGACACAGCAGCCGTTTCCGTGCAGTATGTGGAATCCAACGGTCTGACGATGGATGAGTTCATTAACCAGATGATGGAAAACGGTGGCGCAGAACCGGAACAGGTGCTGATCAATGGACTGGAAGGCGTGGGATATGATTTACCGGCCGAAAACACGAGCTGTGCAGTTTTTCAGACAGAAAGCGGAAACTTTGTACAGGTGATGGTCGCCCCTGTGACGGCAGACACGGATTCAACTGTCCTGATGATGATCATCAGTTCGATCCAGGCAGCTGAATAACTGTTTTTCTGCACAGTCTGCCATGGTTTCAGATTTGCCGCATGCACCTGCCCCTGTACCGGTGCATGCGGCAGTTTTTTGTGATGGGAGTGTCCATATGGCTCAGAATGGATTAGTCGAATGAGCGGCTGCAGAAAATTCAGAAATCTCAGGATTTTCCAAAAAATATTTCGGACTGCCAACTGGCGTTTCGGTTCGTATCAATCATTGCAGGCTGATGAAAAGACTGCACTACCCGACAGATATGGAGGAACAGATCTATGAAAAAGGGACTCGGCATTCTTGCAATTCTGACAGTGGTACTGGCACTGCTGTGCAGTGCAGCTGTGGCGGATGAAGCCCTACATGGACTTCTGGACAGGATTTCGGATCCGGAAAACCCGATTGCCTATACTATTGCTACTTTGGATTACGATGTCATGGAACCGGAAGCAGGCTTCGATCCATTCTTTACGGATGTACTCAGTCAGGCAAAACTCGAGCCTGTTGATACATCTGTAGAACCCGAAGGTGAGTATATTGTCCTGGCTTTCCCGGATGAAGGCATCCGCTTTGACTTCCTTGAAATGGAAGCGGAAAAGAACTATATCCGTCAGGTCAATAAAGACGGCACGGAAGAACTGTTTCAGGCTGTACTGCCGGAAGAGGTCACTGTGACGGTCAGTGGAATCATGTCCGCAGCTGCCGAGGCACTTGCGGATATCAAGGGGCTGGCAGAGCCGGTCTGGGCTGTGCTGCCCGAAGAAGGCTGGGTACTGGACAGTGTGAACGGCACCGTATGGCAGGATGACCGCGCTTCCCTGGAAATCTTTCTGGAAGATACTTCGAACTATAAGGTTCTGATCACATGGGGCAGCAGTGCCTGGGAAATGACGGAATGGACCTATGGATGCGCATATGATGCGGAAACGCAGACCCTGAAGGCAGAGCATGTCATCTGTGACGAAATCGTGACCGATGACGCGGGCAACGAAACCCGGAAGACCGTGCTGGACAAGGACAGTGAGGCTGTGTTTGCCCTGAATGCGGAGGGCATGGTGCAGATCACGAATGCCGGGGACGAGGCTCTGGAAGGCAAGTGCTTTGAACGCATGCCCACAGAAACCATGGAGTCCGCGGAGCTCCAGTCCACCCGGGAATTCCTGGGACTGGAAGCGGAAGACTCTCCGGAATGGGCCCGGAATGCAGCGGAAGCACAGGGTTCTGACCAGGTGATGATTGTAGCGGCTTATGGTGATACGACGGCCTGGGTATCCCTTCATGAAAAGAATGCAGACGGTGAGTGGAAAATGATTCTGTCCACACCTGGCCTGATCGGCAGGAATGGTCTGGGAAAAACAAAGGAAGGCGACGGCATGACTCCGGTGGGTACCTTCGGGTTCAACCGTGCTTTCGGGATTGCTAAGGACCCTGGGTGTGCACTGGATTATGTGCAGGTGGATGCGGACACATACTGGTCCGGAGATGTCCGGGACGGCATGCATTATAACGAGCTGGTCAGCCTGAATGAGTATCCCGAGCTGGATACGGAAAACAGCGAGCACATTGTGGATTATACTTACGAATACCAGTACTGCCTGAATATCAGCTATAATGCCGAAGGCGTTCCCGGCGCAGGCTCTGCCATTTTCCTGCACTGCCTGGGGAACCGGAAACCATATACCGGCGGCTGTGTGGCGATCCCGATGAATCAGATGTACTTTGTCATGCAGCATGTGACCCCGGACTGTGTTGTGATCATTGATACACTGGATAATCTGGGTGGCAGTTTCTGAAAAAGAGTCTTCGGATATATCCCGGCCGGTACAGTTTCTGCATCCGGCCGGGATGCTTTTGTTTCCGGCGTCCCGGTTGAAATGAATGCTGTCCTGAAACAGCACAGCAAAATACCTGAATGCGGTAATTTCTGATCAGCCGGGCACCATGGTAAGGAAACTGTACGGAGAACATGCTGAACCATGGGATGACATATGGGGCTCTGGTTCTGTTCAGAGTAAATGATAATCACACAAAAGAAGCAAAGTGATGGTTCTGCAGGAGCCGGATGGCTGGTCTTGAGTTTCCGATGATCCTGGTAAACAGGCGGCTGAAGGGGTTGCTGCGGGAGAAAGCCTGCAGTAAGTTCCGGAAAAGATTGGGTGTGCTGTACACAAATGCCTGAACAACGGGCAGGGAAAAACCATATATAGCATGAAAGCTGCCGGCATGACATGTTGCCGGCAGCTTCCGAAATATTCTGATCCACGATATTGTGTGCAGGTCATGAGGGATCATGAAGAAGCGGTTCCTCCATGATGTATCAGAGCATATTGCCAAGGGAATCCAGTACTTCCAGACCCATTTGTGTAAGATGCTCCCGGGCCTGGACGAACCGGTCAGTCCAGCTCAGCATATCAGCATGATGTGCATCAATCCCGATAATCGCCTGATTGCCGGTCTGTGCTGCAATGCTCCAGAAGGCATCGTGCGGGTATCCGATGCCGTGATACCGTCCACGTTCTCTGTAAGAGTTTCCCTGCAGGTTATATTCCAGCGGAATGCCGAGCTCCTTTGCCCGTGTGCAGATGGTTTCAGACATCTGCAGGCAGGCATCATCCAGATGCGGATAATTACTCCAAGCAATTTCCGGATGCGCTACATACTCGAAAAGCCCGCTTTCCATACCTTCCAGTGTCATGTCCGTATAGCGTTTCAGATCATCCGGTGTCTGACTGTGCGCGAAGAAATACCCTTCCTCCGGCTCCTGACTGACATGGTTCCCGAGTATCAGGTAATCCATGGCATACTCTTCCCGGATGCTGCGGAACCATGGTATATACTCCTTCAGGGGTTCACATTCGAGCCCCAGATAGATCCGGATCTGTCCCCGATACTTGTCCTGCAGGGAACGGATGCTGGCTACATAATCCGGCAGTTGTTCCTCCGGCATGCGGATCCGGCTTGAATACCCGTCCCGGTAGGGCAGTGGTGTATGGTCTGAGAACCCAAGTGCACAGAAGCCGTTCTCAATGGCGGCCTGTACATAGGCCTCGTCGGAATCCGTGGCATGTTTGCACCGGGTGGTATGGGTATGGTAGTTTCTCAGTCCGTTCAGGGGTTGCATGACAGACACTCCTTCTGGTGTGTATGGCATACCGGACAGAATTGCCGGACATGCCTCGTGCATATGAAGAATGCAGGATTCTTTACAGAACAGAAAAAATCTGCACCGAAAGAGAAAGATACCACATCATTCCGCCCTTGGCAATGATGATCTGTAAAGAGTGAAACACTGTTTTCTGCAGGGATATCGTTTCGGTTCATTGTAAATGCAGCCCGGGGCAACACACCCCGGGCTGCATCTGCAGGCGTACTGATTCAGCGCGTGAGTTCTGTCAGCTGAAAACCCCGGATCTTCCGGAAGACCATCAGATTGATCAGCAGTGCAAACAGAGCTTCCAGTCCGGCTGCGATCAGCCAGGCCCTGAGATTGATGTTCCGGACAAACATCATTTCACCGACTTCGACAGTGCGTACAACAGGCGATGTCATGACCCAGCCAATGAGGACACCCAGCGTGATACCGGTCAGGGTTGTAATAATGGTTTCCCTGAGCAGGTATCTGATCTGTTGTTTTTCCTGAAAGCCGTTCACGGCCATGATGATCAGTTCTTTCTTTCTTCGGTTTACAAAGATATGAACCAGATTCAGGAGAACGAATACCCCCATGAAAATGGAAAGCGCAATGAGAATATAGACTACAACATGGAACATGCGGGACATGGGTTCATAAGCATCCGGCAGCCGATCCGTTTGCCGGACGGTTGCGTCCGGGAACTGTTCCCGAAGTGCACCCAGGAAATCATCCGTGTTCATGGTTCCCAGACGGACAAGGGCCATACCGGAGTCGGTATCTTCACCGAAAAGCACACGGAATGTTTCTTCATGCATGCAGATGAGCCTGGGATAATAGTTCATGCAGACACCGGTGATTTCCATGGGAAACTGAGTGAAGGAATCATTGCTGACACGGATGCTGTCTCCCGGCTGCAGTCCAAGTCTTTCAGACATCCTGCAGTCTGTTATGACCGTGGAACCGGCCTGCGGTGTCAGAGAATTTCCCTGGCGGTCCCGGAGGTCAACATATCCGGGATATACCGAATCTGGTCCGGCCAGAATGGTAGCATACTCACGTGTTTCCCCGGACTGATAAACCGTAGTCTTCTGATGTACCCAGACGAATTCTGATGCATATTCGTTCAGAAACTTTTCGAGTTGCGGAGCTGTGTCAGGGGTACTGCCTCCGGGCATGATTTCGAGGTCATAGTGTCTGATTTCAGATGCTGACCGTGGCATGGTGTCATCCAGAGAGTCTTTCAGTGTGATCCCGAGGCCCATCAGAAGACAACTGCCTGCAATGATGACCATGGAGGAAATGACGCGGGGCAGGTCCATGCGCATGTTCCGGAGAATCAGCCGGGAATACAGCGGCAGAGAAGATGGCTTTTCACTCTGGCTTGCATGCATCACACTCTTGCCGATCCCACTGAGAAGCTCGGTGACGGAAGAACGGGATATATAACGATCGTTGACAATCCATGTGACCATGCTTGCCATGAGCAGTTCCAGCATGAAAAGCAGAATGAATTCTTTCCCATAGAAAGCGAAGTGCTCAGACTGGACCAGGAAGAGACTGCCGATTACAATCCGGATGATGCGCTGAAGAACAGCAGCCAGGGCAACGGACAGAAGCATGCCGAGTATTACAGCGGAATTCCCGTAGACCAGGTATCTCTGCAGAAGCTCTGACTTTCCGAACCCATAAGCCAGCATGGTGCCTGTCTGTTTCTTGTTATTGTCCATCAGGATTGTGATGGTGGACGCAACGACAACGATGCCGATGAGCATGAACAGAATGACAAAGATCGTAGCCAGGTTGCGGATGATCTGCACATCCGTTGTGTACGTGATATATCCTTCGTGAGCACTCCGGGTCAGAATACCGCAGCCCTCAGGCAGCTTTTCTTCCAGAGCATTCTGTATGGGGATCAGGCGTGCTTCATATGCATCCGAAAAAAAGTCGACGGTTTCAGGTATGTCTGCAGTAATCCTGACATGATTAAAGCGCCCGCGCATCAGTGCAGTAAATGTGGAAGCCGGCAGATAGATATAGTTGTCGTACTCGGTACAGATGCAGTCCCCGTGCCGGACTGCAGCGGTTATGGTAAGGCTGGTTTCTTTTCTGAGCATGGCGGGCAGACCGGCTGCATCCAGGCTCAGGGTAACGGTATCCCCAGGCACAAGACCATGACGCTGCATCCAGTCTTCCGGGAGCGCGCACTCGGTGGCTGTTTCCGGAAGCCGGCCTTCGCATGCAAAGGATACGGATACCTGCGAGGTCAGACTGCAGACTGTGATTTCCTCTGTGGTCTGACCGGTGCGGATCCGGACGTCCGGAAGCATGTATCCACCTTCTGCCTTCCGGATACCTTCTATATGATTCAGGGCTTCAACAGTCTCTGCGGTCAGTCCCTCCGGGGCAAGGATGCTCAGGTCTTCGTATGCAGTCTCGCGCAGAAAACGCACGCCCTGATCCCGGAGTGCATCGGCATAAAAGTATACACCGGAATAAACACCGCATCCGACCATTGTGACTGTGACAATGGCGATCCAGCAAATCAGGTTTTTCCGGATGCCGCGCAGGACATCCTTCCATTGTGTCTTTTTCATACGTGCGGCCTCACCATATCAGATCTTTCGCGGAAAGCGGATGTGCATTGATCCGTATGCTGGCAATCTGACCACTCCGGATCCGGATGACCCGGTCAGCCATTTTGGCGATCTCCGGGTTATGCGTGATCATCATGACCGTTTTCCTGTTCTCCCGGACGATCTCTTCCAGAATGGTAAGCACTTCAATACTGGTTTCATAATCCAGGGCAGCCGTAGGTTCGTCAGCCAGAATGAGTACAGGATTCCGTACCAGGGCACGGGCTATGGATACCCGTTGCTGCTGGCCGCCGCTCATCTGAAAGGGAAAACTCCGTGCCTTCTCCCCGAGCCCGACCTTTGTCAGCATGGTCATCGGGTCCAGAGGATTCGCAGAAATCTCTGCAATGAATTCCAGGTTTTCCAGTGCGTTCAGGTTTGGCATCAGGTTATAGCTCTGAAAAATAAACCCTATGTAATCCTTGCGATAAGCGGTCATCTCCTGGGCGGTCGGATGCGAGAAGTCTTTCCCCTCCAGACGCAGTGAACCACTGGTCATGGTATCCATGCCACCGACAATGTTCATCAGTGTGGTCTTGCCACATCCGCTTTCACCGAGGATGACCAGAATTTCATTCTGGTAAATATCAAGGTCAATCCCCCGGAGTACCTGATGTACCTCCTCGCCATTCTGGAATTCCTTGGTCACACCTCTCAGTTCGAGCAGGGGTTTCCGCTTTTCCTGCGGGTTCAGGATAATCCCCTTGTCATCCAGGTCAAGTGCAATGATGGAAGTGAGGTTCCTGGAAAGCTGAATATCAGCTGCATCAAACCCACTGTCCTTATTGATGAGCTGAATGACTCCAAAGGGCAGGCCCCATGGGGTTTTCAGGGGCGCCAGCAGCTGATTGCTGATCGGGATCCCCAGCACGTCCCCGGCTCCGGCAAGCGGGGTATCTTCCGGGAGCGCATGCTGGAAAACCAGTGGTGTGTCAGTTTCTGTCTGGTGTCCGACCACGCTCCGGGAACTGGGAATGCTGATACCGGTCAGGTCTGTGTGATGAGCACAGGCGACTACAGTCAGCGTTTTGCCATCATCAGACTGGAGCCAGACCAGACCGGTTTCACATGCAACAGTATTGCGCAGGATCTCAATGGCAGAGGCCAGCGCGCTTTCTGTCTGGGTTTCTTCCTGAAGTGTTTCGGTAACATCCCAGATGGCCTGTGTATATCGCTTGCTGAGTTTATCGGTCAAAGAGATCACATCCTTTAGCTTTCCTTCTTCAGTCTTCTGACGCGATCGGAAGTATACTGCTCAATCTGCTGCCAGAGCGTGTGAAGCTGTTTTTTATGTGTACACAGTTTTTCTGTACAGTTCTGACATCTGAGATATTCGTTGGTCTTTTCAGAAAACCTTTCCGGATGCCTGAAAAAGGTGATTTCCCAGCGCACAAGCAGGGCAACGGACAATGCGAGCAGGCTCCAGGCATATACTCTGCGCACGAAGAACAGAGGTGTGAACATCATGGCGTAATCCCAGTTATAAATACGGCAGGCACTGCAGCACTTGTTTTTCATGAACCAGGTCTGAAACGGACAGAAGAACAGGATGCAGATCATGTCACAGACGGAGTAGGCGCTGCACAGCAGGATCATGATGCCGTCGTCGAGTATGTGGAGCATATGCAGTACACCGAAAATTCCGTTGAATACGATCCAGATCAGTGCGACCAGCATGGTGGCATTATTGTCCGGGATGATGACTTCTGTGCTTCCGGACTTGATGTAGTTCCTTGCAAACTGTTTCTGACATCCGGGACTCTCAAACCTGGAAGGAAAGAAGCGCAGGATCATTTCCATGGCAAACACGGTCCAGGTTATGACCAGGATGACGGGCATCCGCTCCATTCTGGACAGAATGGCTTCGCCTTCACTGATCCGGTACAGAATATATCCGATCAGCAGAAGAAGAAACAGAACAGACCGGTATGCAAGCCGGAGATAATGCAGAATGCTCACCGGACTGCGCCGATGCATGGTTCTCACCTCCCTGATGAGAATGGGTTATACTGATTACAGAAGGATTCGCAGGTATGGTATCACGAATTCCGGATATCACGCATGCAGGCTTATGTTCTTTTACTGTTCGCTCCGACGCACAGCCCCAGGCGACTGTGCGTTTTACGTATCGGAAACCGGTTCCGTGTGTTTCCAGCAGATGGACTGAATGCGGACTTCTGTCAGACCGGCAGGCAGATCACAGGCGGGCAGAATATCCTCACGCCTGCCATACTTTCCGCAGCTGTCCAGTGTGGAAAGTCCGGGAATGCGTACCTTGGTGGCTATGAAGAACCGTGCAAGCGAATTGACACTGGCATTATACATGAGTGTCTTTTCCAGATCACCGAACCGGACGCGCATCCGGCCGCAGGCAGTATCCGGTTCGATCAGAAGATGCAGGTCTTCCCCGGGAGCCCACTGTGCAAAGGGCTCGGTCCGCCCGTCATGCAGCAGATATACAGTATGGTTGCTTTTCAGAAACAGACGGAAGACTACCCGGCCCGCCGGATCCTGAAGCTCCATGGTAATACATCCCGGTTCTGCGACGGACATGACCCGGAAGTCTGCCCGGACCTGTCCGGTAAGCATGTCCCCGAGCGCAACCTCTACGGTGGCGCGGTCATAGGGGTCACGGTCCTGAAGCACGAGTTCATCGTTTCGAATGCGGACGGGTGCCCAGACAGGTGAGTATACGCCCAGACCATCGGGAAAACCGTGCTCCCAGGTCATGCTGCCCTCAGCTGCACCCTGTGTATTCAGCGGGACCGGTATATGACTGATCCAGATATCTTCCTTGTTATTGCTGTATACAAGATGGATTTCCGGATCATCCGGGCGCGTGACATTGCATTCCGCAATCCCGCGCATGTACTGGGGCCCCAGGTTCTTGTCAAGTCCGCCATAGCGCTGCGGGCTCATATCCTGGGTAATGGCGGCAAGATGGTGAAACGCATACCCGTCTTCCCCTGTGACGGCAGCAATGGGCCAGCGATGCTGACCGTCAAAGGTTGGGTTGTAGAGCAGCGCATACCGCCCGTCAGAAGTTTTCTGTCCCCAGACCTTGCCTGACCAGGTGTGGATACTCATATGCTTTTCCGGGTCTGTCCATGTCTGACCCTGGTCATCGGAATAGGAGACCAGGCTCTTTTTATACATGCCGACCATGCGTCCGTCCCTGGCAGTATAGTATGACAGGGCTTCTGCGCCGGCGTTCGGGAAAAGGGACCGGTCGAAACGCTGCTCTTCATACATCTGTCGCATGGCGGCACCGTTGTGCAGCAGTTCTTCACAGGCCTGGATGAATTCCGGATCCCCGCTCTGCGAATAATGCGGGAACAGGTGTGTGTTTTCCCGGGTGAACCCGGCGGGCTCATTGAAGATCAGGAAGTAAATATCGCCGAGATGGCCGTCCGGGAACACACGGCGTACAGCCCGGCCGATCCCCCAGCCATCGCAGGGCATGCTCATGTGCCGGTCATGGACAATCCCGTAAAAGGACAGGACCAGGAGCACACCGGCGTGGTCCAGATAGAATCCCATCCGCTGGTGGGGAACGGTGAGCATGGTTTTCTCAAGCAGCGGGCTTTTCGGCCCACGGTAGGGTGTGGTATCCGCTTCCACTTCCGGAAAAGCAATCTGAGGGGATTCCCATTCGATGCCGTCCCGGCTCCGGGTGAGCAGGGTATGCCCTGGAACTTCATGTTCATCTACCGGATTGGACAGGTATTCACAGAAGTACCAGTCATAGGCGTACACCAGCATGGGTGCATGATTGTATGTCCAGCCAAGGCCGTCCGCATATTCAGGATGTGCACGGTTGGCACGCAGGATCTGGAACGACCGGACACCGCAGACGTGCGGCAGTGCACCGTCCTGAAAACGGTGGTCGGCGCGGAGTGTGTCATGGACCTGAACCCGGTTCACAGGGATTCCTCCTTTCGCTTTTCCTCGCGGTACAGTTTCAGCGGCCCGCGTATACCGGACCTGGGAAGGTATTCGAACATGGACAGGCTGTCCCGTACTGTGTAGACCATGCCCATGGTTACTCTGATACATATGTGGTGGATGCCTGCTGACGCATGCACCGGAAAATGATAGGGCGCACTGTCCTGCATACCGAGAGAATGTCCGTCCAGCAGGACTTCCATGGTCCCGGATGCGTCCGGGATTTCCAGAAGATCAAAGCTGTCTGTTTCCAGACTGGCTTCATAGACAATGGTCCCGTGCACATGCGCATCCAGAGTAACCGGGTCGGGCGGCTGTGCGCTGTCTGCAGTCTGTCCGTCCGGCAGTGTCATATGCCAGACGGGTGCCTGTGCTGCACAGAACCGGTAATGTGGTTCAGGTACGGGCGCAGGCCAGTCGGGCCCCGGCATGCCGGCAATGAGCAGCTGTCCGGGGTCAAGATGCAGGTGCACACCGC
The DNA here is from genome assembly GCA_900321565.1 of uncultured Eubacteriales bacterium. Taxonomy (GTDB): domain Bacteria; phylum Bacillota; class Clostridia; order Christensenellales; family Aristaeellaceae; genus UBA2943. Next base: position 4,346 of record ONWQ01000104.1, on the reverse strand, counting down.
TGCCTGCCAGGTCCGGACGGATACACACACGGGTTTCCGGGTCATAGAGTACAGGCAGGTCCGGGCATCCCGGATACCAGGTGCAGTCCAGTGCTTCCCGGTCATCTTCGTTGAACAGGACCAGAATCCGTCCGCGGCGGGAGTCATAGGGATAGACAGCAAGCAGGGGCTGCGGTGTGTCCGTGCGCAGTGCACGGTACCCGTCTGCAGCCTCAGCGACTGCATCCAGCGGAATCCAGGGCCACTCCGTCTGTGCTGTGTTCATGGATGCGCCCCGGTGCACAAACAGGATCCGGCGGTCAGGCGTCTGCGCGGTGCGGAGGGCGCGGAGCACGGGCTCCGGATACTGCATGGCTTCAGGAACCAGGAGCAGGTCCCAGTCCCAGGCTTCCAGATTTTCTGCTGGCAGCACCATGCAGGGAATCTGATGCTGGTTCAGTTCCCGGACGAGTACCTGGGTTTTCATGCATCCGGAGCCGTTCAGCCATTCGAGCTCGGCATAGTAGAGCGCGGCGACCCGCATGACCGGTTTGCCGCCATCCAGAAGCGTAGCGGTCTCCTCGGTCTGACGGAACAGACGGGCAATGGCGGGCATGAGTGGATTACAGGAACCGAAGTGCGGGGGTGAGTCCGGGTCCGGGAAGGGTTTCAGGGAAAAGGCGTGCGGAGTAAAAGCATTGATGCCCCGGGAGAGAAGCAGACTGGTGAGATAGCGCATTTCTCCCACATCCTCCTGCCAGCCATATGCACCGTAGATTTCGCACAGTGCCCGGCCCTGCTTCTTCGGGTCCAGGTATGCGGCGGAGACGGTCATCTGCGGCAGCATATACCGGAAGAAATCATCCTCGGCTTCAAAGTCCTGCGTTTTCCAGGCATGATAATGCCCGCGGAAGGAAGGCCTGAGCTCGTGAAGCACCAGGTCCATGCCTGACATGGTCTGCCCGGAGACCGCGCGGAAATAGTGCCCGGCACCCTGACCCAGCCGTGAGTGTGCGTTGTTCTGTTCGATTACATGCCCGATGTATTCAAGACCATGTTCCATGCACCACGCACCCAGTGGCTGACTGTAATTGTGTGCATAGAGCCCGGAGACCAGGTCCATGAACGCGTAGCGCATTTCACGGGTTCTGCTGCCGCATTCATACCAGAGTGCAGGCAGCCAGCTGCGTGCATCCGGGCCGAAGACGGTCTTCAGCATCTCCGGCATGTCCAGCCGCCAGGGCACGGGCAGCATGGGATACTCACCGAGTACAGCGTGTGAGCCGCGGCCGGCCCGCAGTGCGGGCTCATCGGAAAAGAAGCCCAGGAAAGTCTTTCCACAGGCATTCCCGAAAAAGCGTGCATGCGGTTCATAAATGGTTTCGATCATCAGCCGGGAGGCATCCGGGAGCAGGGGATTGAGAAACTTCTGGGGCGGATTGCGCTCGGAAACATAGGACGCGGTGAGTACGAACACGCGCCAGGTCCCGTCAGGTACATCCCACAGGATCATGCCGTCTTGCACCCGGTCGGTGAGGTCCAGAAGGTCTGTGACTGCAAACCCGCCAAGATCGACAAAGGACTCGACCCGGTTCCCGGTCTTCAGCTTACGCGCCGCAATGACGCCTGCGGGGATTCCGCCGGCATCCGCAGGCCGGACCAGAATCCGGCCGCCGGACAGCGGCCCCTGAAAATCCATGTGCATTTCCGTAAGCATCATACGCTGGTAGGGCGTACCGGCACCCACTCCGTTGCCATACCCGGACGGGAAATGCGTATCATCCAGCAGATAGAACTGCATGCCCCGGGTCTGACAGGCACGGAGCAGCACATCCATTTCATGCCACCAGCCCGGGCCGAGAAAGTCCGGGTGCGTCCGGGATTCCGCACACAGGGTATGACAGCCGGCGTCCAGGATCTCCTGAACACCGCGCTCGAGGGTTTCGTCGTCTTCACCGTGAAGCCAGAGGAAAGGGAGCAGATGATCAGCCATAGTAAGCAGTCCCTTCTGAAAGTATTCCCTGAAAAAGCACCCTGCAGACCATGCTGCAGGGTGCCGGAACTGATGGGTTACTCGCCGAGCGCAGCAGCCCAGGCAGCGTTATAGATTTCTTCCATTTCGGTGGCACCGGCAGCCTTGGCGGCTTCGATGACCTTGTCATAGTTTTCAATAGGCTCCTGACCGGTGATGTACTTGTCGACTTCCTGCCAGACAATGTTCTCGACAGCCAGCAGCAGTTCATTATAGCGTTCGGTCTGTTCAGCGGTCAGCGGCGGGGCGGTGGTGATGGTTGCCACGTCGATCAGGCCAGGGTCATTGAGGATGGCACGGGTGACTTCGCGATAGGCTTCCCGGGCTTCATCCGAACCCTGCAGGTACAGAGCGACCTGGTTATCCGGGGTTGTGTCATAGCGGGGAGTGAACTCCAGAAGGCCGATGCCCAGGTCGGAGGACATGTCATAGATGGCGTTCGCGCCGTTGGCGGCGTACTTCGCCAGCACTTCGTCCTTGAAGACCTTCTTGCCGTCGACGATCTCGTAGGAGACGCCTTCCTTGCCCAGGTTGTTCACGTCGGTGCCCTCTTCGGAATAGCACCAGTCAAGGAATTTGACCGCGAGGTCGATCTTGTCGCTGGAAGCGGAGATGACCCAGGCGTTGCCGGGGCGGTCGTTGGCGTAGGAGGTGTTGCGGGTCTGGCCCAGGCTGTTGGTCAGGGTGGGGATGACCTCAAACTTGAAGGACGGGTCGATGGTCTGCAGCGCGACGTTGTAGTTGCGGACAACGCCGTCGTTGTCGATGGTGCACATCGCCTGGCCGGCGCTCAGCTTCTCGGCCCAGAGGTCCTTGGTCATGGACGCGTAGTCCGGATCCAGCAGGCCCGCGTTCCACAGCTTGTTCAGGTAGGACAGCACGGCCTTGAAGTTCTCGTGGGCGGGGCCGTAGATCCAGGTGCCGTCCAGGTTGTTGTCGATGTACATGGTGGAGTAGGATCCGAGCGGGTAGGACACGCAGTCGAGCAGCTTGCGGGTCGCGGTGGTGTTGCCGGCCTTGCGGTTGGTCATGCCGATCAGGTTGGGCTCCTTTTCCTTGATCGCCAGCATCACGTCATACAGCTCGTCCCAGGTGGTGGGGGTGGCGAGGCCGTACTTTTCAAGCAGGTCGGTGCGGAAGTTGACCAGCTGGCCGGACAGCACGGTGTCGGGGTTCGGCCGGTACAGCGTCGGCGCGGAATAGAACTGCCCGTCCACCGTCGCCATGCCCAGGCTGGGGTTGGCGTCCAGCAGCGCAAACAGGTGCGGCATCTGGTCCCGGTAATCGCTCAGGTTGACAAACATGCCGTCGCGGGCATAGGTCTGCACGTCCGCGAAGTCCACGTACATGATGTCCGGCATGTCGTCCGTGGCGATCAGGACGGACTTCTTGTCCGCGTAGTTCGCCTTGGGCGGCGCTTCGATGACCAGCTTCACGTTCAGCAGCTCCTGGATGGTCTGCAGCTTCAGGTTATCGGTCTTGATGGGCTGGCTCGGGTTTTCGTCGCGCATCACGTGCAGCTCCGTCAGCTCGTCGCACAGCCAGGTGTCCGGCGCGTCCGCGTGGACCGTGGCGGCCAGGGACAGCGCCAACGTCAGCGCCAGGGCAAGGGACAGCAAACGCTTCATATACAGTTCCTCCTTAAAATATGTTCACGGGCACGCGCCCGCAGGGCTCGTACGGCGTCCGTCAGCCTTTGACCGATCCGATCATCACGCCCTTGACGAAGTAGCGCTGGACGAAGGGGTAGATGATCAGGATCGGCAGCGTGGTCACGATGATCGCGGCGGAGCGCAGGGTGGCGTCCGTCACGGCGAAGGCGTCCGCGCTGGCGCCGGCGATGGCGGTCTCTTCGTTGAACAGGCCGCCGATCAGCATGTTGCGCAGCATGATCTGCAGGGGATACAGGTCCTTCTTGTTGATGTACAGCATGGCGTCGAAGTAGCTGTTCCAGTGGGACACGGCGTAGAACAGCAGCATGGTGGCCAGCGTCGCCTTGGACAGCGGGATCACGATCCGGAACAGGACGGTCAGGTCGTTCGCGCCGTCCAGCTGGGCGGACTCGATCAGGGAGTCCGGGATCGCCTGGAACGAGGTGCGGATGATGATCATGTTGTAGGTGCTGATCGCCCCGGGGAGGATCAGCGCCCAGATGGAATCCATCAGCCCGAACTGCTTGACCGTCAGGTACATGGGGATCATGCCGCCGGAGAAGAACAGCGTGACGGTGACCATCGCGGTAAAGAACTTCCGCCCGGAGAAGGTCTTCCGGCTCAGGGGATAGGCGCACAGGCTGCTCATCAGCAGGTTGACCAGCGTGCCGACCACCGTGATC
>ONWQ01000527.1 GCA_900321565.1 uncultured Eubacteriales bacterium | reverse complement strand
TGTCAACGGCTGTTTCTGGCATAAGCATGAAAACTGCAAATATTTCGCCTGGCCTAAGCATAACGCCGAATTCTGGAAAAACAAGATTGAGGAAACAGTCAAGCGTGACAAGCGAAAAAGTCGGGAACTGGAAGCTGCAGGATGGAGAGTTCTGACGGTTTGGGAATGTAATCTGAAGGACAATCCGGAGGAAACATTATCGGGACTGGAACGTGAGATAACATGTGCATTCTGATATTTTTCCCGCGATATAGGTGATGAGCACTATACAAAAACAGTACAGGGGGCAACTTGATATGCTCCCCGTACTGTTTTTCTTTGTGTGCAGACATGTGTAATTGGAAATACGATTAGCGCTTTTTTGAGGAGAGAAAGACAGCCGCAATAACAATACCAACAACAACCAGAATGATCATAGTGTTTACCTCCTTAATAGCAAGTCTCATGTGTGGTTGCAACTGATGTTTTATAATGGATTATCAAGCCAGGAAACAGACCAATCAGCTCCCATTTCTTTTCCGGCAGCGAGAATATAACGTTCCAGAAGAAGCTTGGCGTTGTCTTTTGCTTTTCTGAGAAGAGCCTGGTCTCCTTCTGCTTCCTGACGCATTGCACTTTGTGCGGCAGCAAATGCATCAGCCTTATTTTTTCCGGAAATCGTTGTAAACCAACCCTGCTCAGACAAGGGTTCTGTTAATGAATTTTCATCTGCGTAAACGTTTAGAACTTTCGCATCCGGAACGTAAACCTGTACAACACCATTGGTATTGGGTTCATTGATCTGAATTAGTCCTGCATCAATTCCTGTTTCTACGATGCCGCTGTATTCAAGCCAGAACTGTTTATATCCTACTTTGGTATAGCCACCAAACGGCCAAAACACAAAATCATTCATAAACTTGTTTCCACCATCTGGCTTTTCTTCGTACATGGCAACGTTATGATAGTAGCTCTTTAGTGTGGCCAGTTCGCATATTGCATTCACTGAAGAATGCTCAGCCAGGTTGAATTCAGGGGTCACTTTTTTTTCAACAGGAAGAAATAAAATGCCTGCTGCCACAGCACAGGTTATGATTCCTGCTAAAATGCTTGGAAGGTATTTTCGCCAGAATCTCTTTATACTTCGCTTCATTTTCACACACGTTCCTTTATCAGCATTGGGATGTTATTATTTCCAAATCAGCAAAAATCCCTGGCTTTTTAGTACCGGATATATCAGGCCTTCAATGGTGGCTTTCAGGTTGTCTTTGGCTGTCGTCATCAGCTCTTCTGATTCAGATGCTTCCTTTTCTGCGTCCGCCTTACTGTATTTCAGCAGACTGTCAATGCCGACATCTGCTTCAGATGGCAGAAGTGCCATGGACTGTTCGTCGATGATGTTTACTTTCAGACTGATTTCAGGCAGAGTAGCAGTAACGGTCTTATCACTTTCATTTATTTCGAATTGTATGCTTTTCAGGTCAATACCTGCTTTAACAATAGCACTGTAGCATACGCGACAAAGAATTCTGGTTTCCTGTTCATCTGCAAACACATCTGCTATGCCTCTGTACTTGAATTCGGCAGTTGACAGTTCAGCGATATCAATAGCCTCAGTTAACATTGATGAGGTATCGATCTTGGCAGGGGTTGATGCGTTCAGGTGCCCGAAACGGAACCAACAGGCGAGTGCAATTACGATAATGCAGATGCCCAGTACGATACCAAATAATCGTTTATCCATAGTGACCTTCCTTTTATACCCACAGTGATTCAATCACAGACCGTCAATAACTGTAAGATTTCGGTCCTACAGATGTAATCCACTGCAGCCATAATCCCTTCAAATACAAATTGATCAGAATGTATCTTTGTTACGGCAAAAGGCGCAGATACTTCAAATCATAGGAACAACTGGGAGCATTTTACCACGAATGAAGCGATAATTCCATAATGGTAACAAGGATGAGAGCTGTAATATGCAAGGTGTTTCATGAGTGATGCCATATTATTGTTAATGTATTCACTCCTGGAACTGTGCATTTACCGATTCAGGGATTCCCTGAACCTGATAAACCCGTCAATATATGTCATCACCTGATTAGAGAGGGATGCAGCAGTTTCCTCCAGGGTCATACCGACAGGG
>ONWQ01000166.1 GCA_900321565.1 uncultured Eubacteriales bacterium | reverse complement strand
CTCAGAACAATCATTTTCTCACCGCAGGGATCCGGATCGTGGAGAACAGGTGGCTCGCTGGTATGCCCAAAGACGTAGAGAAGACCCTCATTGAGTGTCGTCCTGAAATACTCATAGGCTTCCCGTTTCTCAAACAGCTGAAGTCCGACTTCTTTCAGTTTGCCAATCTGTTCCATAGAGAGTATACTCTTGGTCATGGAGATAAACATGAGCATGGCAATCTGATTCCGGGAATACTGTTTGTGTACCGGACTGGATACCAGATGATGCTTGACATAGTTGGAAATCATGGAACTTGTTATGGCTGCTTCTTCTCCCAGCGGGAAAAGATATTCATTGATATACCGGCAGGTCTGGTCCAGATAGAGGCCCACATCCGTGATTTCATCATACGCCGGAAGACGAAAATGTCGAATGGACTGGCGTACCTGCTCTCTCATTTCATCAGTCATATAGGATTCCTCCTGAGTTGTTCTTATAATATTATAAAACCCTCTTACAGAACTGTCAACAACAGGTAAACGGTTTTTCAATAACTGTTGACATAGAATGGCACAGATCGTACAATGCATATGTCAGGGCAAGACAAAGAGAAGAGGTTGTGAGTATGGTATTTCGAATTGTTGCAGATTCATCCATCAATATGCTGGGTATGGATCATGTTGACTTCGCTACGGTGCCCATGAAAATACTCTCCGGCCTGAACGAATATACGGATGATGCATCCCTGAACGTGGAAAGTATGTGCCTTGATCTGGAAACGTCCAAGATGAAATCAAGCACTTCCTGTCCGAACATTCTCGAATGGAAGGATGCGTTCGAAGGTGCGGATGAGGTACTGGCGATCACCATCTCCAAACAGCTGTCCGGCAGTTATTCTTCCTGTACTCAGGCAATGACAGAATTTCTGGAGGAGAATCCAGGCGCGAAAGGATATGTATTTGATTCCCTGTCCACAGGTCCCATGATGCGGATGATTGCGGAAAAAGCCGTATCCATACGCAATGAGGGCAAGGACTTTGAGCAGATGCTGGAAGAACTGAATTATTTCCGTCAGCATGCAAGACTGATCTTTACGCTTGCGTCCATGAACAACCTGGCCAAGAACGGACGTGTGAGTCCTGCGATTGCCAAGGCAGCAGGCATTCTTGGTATCCGTCTGATCGCCATGGGTGATGAAACCGGTTCGATCAAGCAGATTGGCCGGTGCCGGGGTGAAAACAAGCTGCCGCGTATTCTTCTGGAAGAAATGGAGAAGAATACGTATGAGGGCGGGCATGTGCACATGGATCATTGTCTGAATCCACGCCTTGCTGACCGTATCAGGGATGCAATCCTGGAGAAATATCCTCAGGCGGTTGTAACGATCGGCGAAGTTACGGGTCTGTGCGCTTACTATGCAGAACGTGGCGGCATTATTATCGGATTTGAGAAACGGGAAGCCGGACTCTGATCGGACTGGTACAGGGGGAAAACGTCTTGTGGTATTATGATTCCACCTATCTTCTGGTGATTCTCGGGCTCCTGCTCGGACTTGCGGCCCAGGGCGCGGTAAAAAGCGCGTATTCCAGATATATGGGGGTTCAGACACAGCGGGGGATTCCCGCATCGGATGCTGTAGCGGATATGCTGGAGATGCAGGGGAACGCCGGTGTGCCGGTGGAATGCATCCAGGGTGAACTGACAGACCAGTACGATCCCAGGGCCAATGTGCTGCGTCTGTCGCGGAATGTATATCAGTCAAGCAGTGTTGCAGCGCTGAGCATTGCTGCACATGAAGCAGGCCATGCCATGCAGAAGTATGAATCCTATCCGTTGCTTGCACTCCGCAGTATGGCAGTCCCGGTTGTGAATTTTGGTTCACAGGCTGCATTCCCGATCTTCTTTCTGGGCATTCTCGCATCCCTGCGCCCGCTGATGATGCTCGGGATTGCATGCTTTGCGCTGTCTGTGCTGTTTGCACTGATTACCCTGCCTGTGGAACTGGATGCTTCCAGGCGCGGTATGGCGATGCTGAAAGAATCCGGCATGATGACCGAGGAAGAGCGGAAGGGCGCGAAAAAGGTACTGACGGCAGCTGCAATGACCTATGTTGCCTCTGCACTGGCAGCACTGCTGAATCTGGCCCGGCTGATCATGATTGCAAATGGCAGCAATCGCAGACGCAGATGAAACAACAAAAAAGGCTATGACGATGATCGCCATAGCTTTTTTCTGTTGGATCAGGTGGCCGGATCCTGATAGACAGCACGGGCGCCACCAATATAGGGCAGCCGGCTGTAGGCCATCACCAGATGTGCACTGCCAAGGCTGATGTATGTCCCGCGGAAAGGAACCGCCACAGGATGAATATGCATACCGACCAGGGTATCACCGATATCCATGACTGCATCTGCCTGAATGCTGGCAGCCAGCACCGGATGCTGCATCAGTTTCCAGGCCGCTGCCGGTACGGAACCACCAGCCTTGGGTTGCGGGATGGCACAGACCTGACTCAGACGCAGTTCGCGCAGGACATCCTTTTCCATCACAAGAGCACGGTTCAGATGTTCACAGCACTGGAAAACAGGCTGCAGAGCATGCCGCTTGCATGCGGACATGAATGCCTGGGCCACGATCAGGCCGACTTCCGGCGCGCTTTCTTTGCCAATGTGCCCGCCCAGGATCTCACTGGTAGAGCAGCCCAGAACAAGGGTACTTCCCGGAGCCAGTGAGCCCGCATGCACGAGCTCTTCCACAGAAGTGTCCAGTACCCGGGATGCTTCTTCGGCAATGAATTCAGGATTCATGTGTTGATTCCTCCTTATTATTGTAAAGACGTGACAGCAGGTCACCGGCAACCTGAGAAAGCGGTTTCTGGAACATGGTTTCCACATAGCGGCTTGCACCGATGGAGAGCAGCTTTTTGAACAGCTGTGACATGGTCTTACGGGTTTCCGCATCAATACTCTTCAGCGAAGCCAGTGCCCCCTGCAGTCGGCTGTTCATGTCTTTTTCTTCCGTTTCCTTGTCTTCAAGCATACTGAATGCTACTTCAATGAAGGTGCGCCGGTCTTCAGCAGAACAGCTCTTGAGCCATTCGTGCACGGTCTGGTCCATGATCTGGGAGGTTTTTGTGGTTTCGTTTTCCTGGACCAGATGATTGCCCAGGACAGCCCAGGAAAAAAGATCGTGCTGGGAAATCCAGCCCAGGGAAGAAGAATGTACGATCGTGTAGTTCGGTGTATAGTTCATCAGCTGCCCGACAATCGAGCCCTGAGGGATCATGGACTGAATGCGGGGCTGAATATCCAGATAGCCTTCAGAGGCAATCGTCTCATCATCCAGGCCGGGACCATCATAGGAACCGATGGAAACAATCCGCTGTCGGATATCCGTCTGTGCATGGGATGCGGCATACAGAGCCAGGTTCCCGCCTTTACTGTGTCCGACCAGGTACATCGGACCGCGTGTCCGTGAAGCGGTAAGATTCAGGTATTCCAGCGCAGCGGACTGAGCGGGCACAGGTGACTCGTAGGACATCATAAAGTCTTCTTTCCAGCCGACGACGGTCTTGTCCGTACCACGGTAGGCTATGATCGTGCCCAGTCCGGGGATTTCGCATGTCACAGCGGAGAACTGGATATCCCGTTCCGGGTCCACATCATTGACCTGTCTGTATACCAGCATATTCCGGAACCGTTCTGTCTGTGCCATGGCCAGCAGCATTTCCCTGCGCCGTTCATGGCTGGCCGGGGGCAGTGTGTCCGGCTGAATCAGATGCAGCCGGATGCCTTCTTCAGACGCCGCTGCATCTCCCAGGTCCTCATAGGCGAGTATGGAAAGCAGTACGCCATCCACCGCGTTCCATGGATCACGTTCAAACGTCAGATCACCGCGCCAGGCAAGATAGTCCATAACACCAGTCTGTTCAGCCATGGTACCACTCCTTTACCCGAGATCACTCAGGCTGCCGTTTGCCTTCAGGTTCTCATATTCTTCTCTGGAAATCAGGCACATTCTCGGCTTGGCTCCATCCTTGGCCGAAATGATTCCACGCTTTTCCATTTCATCCACCAGACGCCCGGCGCGGGCGTACCCGATTTTCATGCGTCGCTGGATCAGGCTGGTTGATACCTGCCCGTCATTGATGGCCATCTCAATGCACTGGCTCAGCAGGGAAGCATCCCCGGAACCGTCATCCGGCACGGTCTCAGCCATATCCGGTGCCGGCATGCCAGTGTCATTCTCAATGCGTGACAACTGCTCAAGAACATTCGGATCATAATCCGGTACTGAGTGCGCACGGATGAAGTCTGCCACCTTATTCACTTCAGGGTCTGACAGGAAACAGCCCTGCACACGGGTCGGTGTGAACTCGCCCATGGGCTGGTAGAGCATATCACCGTATCCCAGAAGCTGTTCGGCACCATTGCGGTCCAGGATGGTACGCGAGTCTGTAAAGCTGGAAACCTTGAATGCGATACGGCTCGGAATATTTGCCTTGATCAGGCCCGTGATGACGTCCACGGAAGGACGCTGGGTTGCGACAACCAGATGAATACCGGCGGCACGTGCCAGCTGTGCAATACGACAGATGTGTTCTTCCACTTCACGCTTGCAGGTCATCATCAGGTCAGCCAGCTCGTCAATAATGATTACAATGCGCGGCATGGGTTCTTCGTCCTCGGCCAGTGCACTGTTATACCCGCCAATATTGCGTACGCCTGCCTTGGTGAACAGGTTATAGCGGTGCATCATCTCATCCACGGCCCACTGCAGGGCACCCGCTGCCTTATGCGGATCACTGACGACAGGGGAGAGCAGGTGCGGGATTCCGTTATAGCACTGCAGTTCCACGACTTTCGGGTCAACCAGGATCATACGGACTTCCTGCGGCGTGCAGCGGTATACCAGAGAATTGATGATGGCATTGATACATACGGACTTACCTGAACCCGTAGCGCCTGCGATCAGCAGGTGCGGCATCTTGGCAAGGTTACAGACAATCGGCGCGCCGGCAATGTCGCGACCGAGTGCGACCAGCAGCGGCTCCTTGGACTTGACCATGGGCTCGGATTCGAGTACTTCGCGCAGGGTGACTGTCGCCACCTTCGGGTTCGGAATCTCAACACCAACGAGGGACTTGCCCGGGATCGGTGCTTCAATACGTACAGACTTGACTGCCATGTTCATGGCGATATTCGGTCCCAGGTCGGTGACCTTGCTGACCTTGATTCCGGCAGCCAGTTCCAGTTCAAACCTGGAAATCGCCGGGCCATGCGTCACATTCTTGACCTGTGCCTGAATCCGGAAGGAAGCGAGCGTCTCTTCAAGACGCTGCGCGCGGATGGCATCCTCTTCAGGACTGATGCCCACGGAAGCCTCCGGCTGCTTGAGGAAGGACAGGCTCGGGAAAACGTAGGGTACAGGCTCCGGCTTCGGCTCAGCAACGATTTCGTTCCCGCCATAGGTGGTTCCCTCGGCTTCCTTGATTTCCAGCTGCGGATCCCACACACTGCTGCCGCTGGTCACCGGCATGACGACCGTACCTTCCACCTTTTTCGGTGCCTTGTTCATGACCGGTGCGTCTGTCCAGGAATCCATGGGCTTCTGCAGTGCCGGCGGCATGTCCTCGTCATCATCCAGTTCCTGAATCTTTTCAGTGACTGCACTCTGCCATGCAGTGGGCTGGCGCTGGCCGGCCGTCGCTGCGGCGGGTGCTGATTCAGATTCTGTCCGGGAGGTGCGTACCGGCGGCTGAACCTCCAGTGTGCCCCGCTCGACCGCCTGCATGAACGGGTTGACGTCCGGGTCTGCCGTGGCAGCAGCCGGAGTGCCTGTCTTTCGGCGCTCAGTCCTGTGCACTGCCGGGGCTTCAGCACGCACCGGGCTTGTCGTCTGCTCTGCAGGGTCTGCGGCCTGCATGGCGGCCAGTTCATCGGCCGGGTATGCCCAGGCCGGGATCTGCGGGTCCGGATTCAGGGGCGGGTCCGCAAACGTCTGTGCGGGCTGCACAGGCTGTGCAGGCGTCGCGGCGGCGGCTGTCCGGGTCACAGGCGCAGTCTGCATGAACGGGTTGACTTCCGGCTGCGGGTCAGGCATCACCTGACGCCGGTACACGGGTGCCGCTGCAGCCTGCTCATCATGCTCCTGACGTCCGAAGATCTTGGAAAAAGCCAGAGTCGCCTTGCGGAGCGGGGATGCTTCCATGACCATGCTTTCCTCAGGGGTTGCCGGGATGCCGGCCTGGGAAGCTGCACGCTGGGCAGTCTGCCGGTGCGGCATATTGACCGCAGGCCTGGCGGCAGTGGCCGGCTGTGCCTGCCTCTGCTGCTGTATCTGCTGCATGTGCTGCTGTTCCATGGCCTGTCGTGCAGCCATCTGCTGCTGATACTGGATTTCCTGCTGCTGCTGTTCATACTCGCGCGCTTCGCGTGCCTGACTCGAGGCAGCCAGCCTGTCCTGAAGGCGACGCAGTCCGGCGAGCGGATGAATATGAAAGATGCACATGAGCACGGCCAGGATGCCCAGAATACAGAGAATGCCGGAAAAGACCGCCCCGAAGGACTTCCAGAGCGGCCATGCCAGGAGCATGCCCAGCAGTCCGCCGGCACGCCCGGAACCGGTTTCAGACCCGAACAGGTATGCCTGATGCAGCATGTCCTGGAACCCGCCCCGGCTGGGTGTCTGAAGCGCCAGATAATCCATCAGCGGCAGCGAGCGTCCGTTCATACTGGTGTAGGTCAGGAGCTGTACACTGCCAAGCAGAAGCAGGAAGCACAGAAGACTCATAAGCGGTACACGCAGCCTGACTTTCTTCTGTGTTGAGATGAGAAGCAGAACGCCGGTAACCAGCGGCAAAAGAAAAACAAAGAATGCGAGATTGCCCGCAGATCCGTAACAGATCATACGCAGACCGGTAAAGATATCTCCGACCATGCGCAGATTGACGGCCATGAACAAAAGAACACCGAACGCAATGAGCAGCAGGCTTCCCATGACCCGCATGGCCATGGTATCGGAAGACAGTGCGCGTGACTTGCGTTTCCTGCTCTGGGACTTGGACATGTTTCCTCCTTGAAGTCAGTTATTCGAGAAGCATCAGGCAGTCGAGCACGCCATCCGTGCCGGCATGCAGACAGAGCCGATGTTCTGAAAATGTATAATAATCCAGGGTGCCGGGCTCAAGGCGCTGCATCAGCGCCTGCTCCTCTGTCAGCACAAGGCTTGAATCCGGCTCGCCCAGTGCTTCCAGCCAGGCCTCCCTGGGCGTCTGCCAGGTACAGAGTCCGAAGCAGTTCATGCGACTGGCACGGATGCCTTCCACACGACTGCCTTCGAACGAATTTTCATGCAGTGCGTCCGTCAGCAGCCAGACCTGGCGCATGCGGCTGTCCTCTGTCAGCACCATTCGTCCGCCTTCATAGTCGTCCGGGTCCTGTGCGGCAGGCATCCGGGCGAGCACGTCAGTCATGGACTCGCCGAGTTCTGCAGGGATCCCCGGGAGCTGCCCCCGGGAGACACACTCCGCGATCTGTGCGGCGGAAGCCTCACTGAGCTCAAGCATCTCCGGGACACCCAGCCGGTCCAGTACCGAACCGGGTTCCAGGTTCAGCTGATCCTTCAGTTCATACCAGCAGAGGGTCACAGCGCCTGCCCGGTCGGAGAGCGTCTGCAGACGCTCCATCGGATAGAACAGCGTCAGCCCTGACGGTGAGAAGGCAAACGTTTCCGGGATGGGGATCAGGTCTGTATTCATCATGTGCGCGCTCAGGTCCGGGAGTACCTCAAACTGCAGGTATTCCTCCAGCGATTCTCTGGCCGCATCCATGTCCTTGAAGAGTTCGCTCATCTGAATCTCATGCCCGTCCGTCAGGTCCAGATTACAGGTGAGAAAAGCATGGCTCCTGCGCAGGGTTTCCAGCGGTCCGGACAGTTCATAGACCACGGAGACCACCCCGCCGTGCCCGGATGCCTCCCACGTTTCTGTAAGCGGTACCGGACTGGTGAGCACCTGTGCCATGCGTCCGGTGAGCTCTGAGAGCTGTCCGCGCTGCATCAGCAGCTGATTGACGGTATTCTGAAGCTCTTCATTCTCCATGCCCTCCATGACAGGATACTGCAGGGAATGTATCCCGACCGTGATTTCCTGCCCGGTGAGTGACGGGGATGTCTGGTCTTCCGCCATGGCCGGTGTGCAGGCGAGTGCAAGCGCAAGCAGCCAGCTCAGGCATGTCTTCTTCTTCACAGATGAACCCTCCTTCCCGGTATGCATCATCCTGTCCTGTTTTCAGGGCGGATTCCGGAAGAACCCGGAACAGATACATTTTACCACGCAATCCGGAAATAGGCAAAAGCCAGGCATGTAAGAAAAAACGGAAAGACGCGGAATTCCGGACTTTCTGTTCACACAAAGCCCGGAAAACGTGCTATACTAGGAGTATCCCTGAGAAAAGAACCAGCGGACACCGAATCAATGCCTGGAACAGGAGGATTTTGCATGTTGACCATGAAAAAGATGCTTGCCGCAGCCCTGTGCATATGCATGCTTCTGTCGGTATGCACTCTGGCCTCAGCGGCCAATCTTCTGAAACTGGATCAGACGGTCACGACCGTCATGGAAGGCGCATCCGTGACTCTGGTGCTGCGCCGTGAAGGTGCGCCGGCTGAAGGGGATGTCACATGGAAATCATCCAATCCCAAGGCAGCGACCGTGGACGAGAACGGAACGGTTACAGGGGTCAGCAAAGGCAGCACCACCATCACGGCCTCGGTCAAGACCGCGTCAAAGACGTATCGTGCAACCCTGAAAATGACGGTGCAGCGGCCCGTGAGTGCCATTGCGCTTCAGGAAAAAAAGCTGAACCTGCTCTCTGCGGATGATGAACGCCTGAGTTCACTGGATACAGCAGCGGAAGGCCTGCCTGTGATCCTGCTTTCCAGGAAGGAAAGTGTCAAGCTCTCCGTGACCGTAGAGCCGTCGGATGCCAGTTCCAAAAAGTTTACGGCGGAAACGGACAATGCGGAGATCGCGACTGTCCGCAATGAAACGCTCAGGGCGGTGGCGCCGGGCAGCTGCATCCTCACGGTTCGCAGCACTCTGAACCCGGAGATTGAAGCGCGCTATCAGGTCATGGTCATCCAGCCTGTGACCAGGGTACAGCTGACGCAGGAAGAAAAAACCGTTTCCGTGGGCGAGAGTGTGCAGTTTGATGCTGAGCTCACCCCGGATGACGCCACATTCCCTGTGGTCAACTGGACAAGCGGGAATGAAAAGATCGCCACAGTGGACGAGCATGGTCTTGTGACCGGTGTCAGCCGTGGCAAGTGCCAGATCAAGGCAACCGCGGCCGATGGCAGCGGAAAGAGCGCAACCTTGTCCATCACGGTCACGCAGCCGCCGGAGTCCATCACACTCAGTGAAACGTCCATGACTGTGGCTGCAGGCCTGTCCAAAACACTGAAAGCCACCATCCAGCCGCGGGATGCCAATGAAAAATCCCTGGTCTGGTCTTCCACCAACCCGAATGTTGCCAAAGTGACCTCCGGCGGCAAGGTGACCGGTGTGTCTGCCGGCAGCTGTACGATCTACTGTCAGAGTGCAACACAGGAAGACGTCAGTGCACAGTGTGAAGTCACAGTGACTCAGCCCGTGACCCGGATCACCTTCAGTGATACGGAACTGAACGTCAATGTCGGCGAGACAGTGCAGACCTACTGGACCGTGGAACCGGCCGCTGCGACCGATGCCTCCGTAAGCTTCAAGAGCTCCAATACGCGTGTAGCGACCATTGATGCATCGGGTGTCATTACCGGGATCGCCCGCGGGGATGCGACCATTACCGTATCCGCCACGGATGGAAGCCGGAAGGCCGCGCGCATGACCGTGCATGTGCTGCAGCCGGTACTCGGTGTGCATATGCGCAATGACAGCGTCCAGGTGGGCGTCGATGAGGAACTCGAGCTCGAAGCTATCTTTGAACCAAGCAATGCCAGCAACCGCCGCATGTCCTGGGCCAGTGAGGATGAGAACATTGTCACGGTCACAGGCAACAACCGGCATCCCGTGATCCGGGGCATCCGCTGGGGCACCGCATCCGTCTACGGGATCACCGATGACGGCGGGTTTGAAACGGAAGCGTCCGTGCATGTCGGGAATTTTGATGAGGCACTGGAGATTACCGACCTGTACCTGCAGGATAACCAGATCAGGATTTCCGTGCTCAATGAAAGCAACATGACCATTACCCGCTTCTATTTCCTGATCGAGCTTCAGGACCTGAACGGGAACCCGCTGCCGTGCACGACCACGGGCACCAATGTGTTTGAAGGCAGTTACGGGTATGACCTGCTCGAAGGCGACGCGACGCGTCACGGCCGCTTCTCCTTCTACAGTTTTGTCCAGCCCCAGCAGGAGATCGGGCGCGTGATCATGACCCTGACCGGATACCGGACCGATGAAGGCATGAGCTGGAACATGGAACTGGAGAACCGTCCTGTAGCGGAGTATCTCAGTCCGAACCTGATACTGCCCGAACCGGAACCCATGCCCGTGACCGTGAATCCGGGCACGGACGGGACCGCACCGGACGGCAGCATCGTTGTCCCGGAGACGCCTGTGGTCCCGGCGGACGGGCCTACGGGCACAACCCCATAAAGGAGCGAATCAGTACAGAATGGCAGATGTAATCGTCATCGGCGGAGGCCATGCCGGCTGTGAAGCCGCCCTGGCCAGTGCAAGACTGGGTGTGGATACGCTGATGCTGACATTGAATGTGGACGGGATTGCACTCATGGCGTGCAACCCGTCCATCGGCGGTTCGGCCAAGGGCCAGATCGTCCGTGAAGTGGATGCGCTGGGCGGCGAAATGGGCCTGGCCATCGATGATACCATGCTTCAGAGCCGTACGCTGAACCTGTCCAAGGGTCCGGCCGTGCACGCCCTGCGCGCACAGGCGGACAAACAGCAGTACCAGAACCGCATGCGCCATGCATTGTTCACCCAGCCGCACCTGACCGTGCGTCAGGCCGAGTCTGTCAGTGTGGAGACCGAGAACGGGCGTGTCGTCGGCGTGCGTACGCGCACCGGCCAGCATCTTCCGTGCCGTGCGGTCGTGATCGCGACCGGTGTTTATCTCAACGGCCGGATCATCATCGGGGAAGCGGAATGGATGAGCGGGCCCCAGGGCCTGCAGAACGCATCCTTCCTGTCCGACAGTCTGCTCAGTCTCGGGTTTCAGCTGCGCAGGTTCAAGACCGGCACACCGGCGCGCATTGATGTCAAGTCCATTGATTTCGATGAAATGACGGAACAGAAAGGCGACGAACCGGTGGAGCCGTTCTCCTTCATGACGGACCGTACCCTGGTCAATACCCACTCGTGTTACCTGACCTGGACCAATGAGGAGACGCACCGCATCATCCGGGATAACCTGGCCCGGGCGCCCATGTATACGGGAAGCATTACCGGGATCGGTCCGCGCTACTGCCCGAGCATTGAGACCAAGATCGTCCGGTTTGCCGATAAGGACCGGCACCAGATTTTCATGGAACCGGAAGGCGCCGCGAGTCATGAATGGTATGTGCAGGGCATGTCCACCTCACTGCCTGAGGATGTCCAGTGGAAGATGTACCGCTCGATTGCAGGCCTGCACCACTGCGAGATCACGCGCCTGGGCTATGCCATTGAGTACGACTGTATCGACAGCCGTGAACTGCGCCCGAGCCTTGAATGCCTGCGATGGAAGAACCTGTTCATGGCGGGCCAGATCAATGGCACCAGCGGGTATGAGGAAGCGGCCGGCCAGGGCATTCTGGCCGGGATCAATGCCGCACTGCAGGTCCAGGGCCGCGAGCCGCTGATCTTGACCAGGGACATGGCCTACATCGGCGTGCTCACCGATGACCTGACCACCCGCGGCACGGATGAACCCTACCGCATGATGACGAGCCGGGCGGAACACCGCCTGCACCTGCGCCAGGACAATGCGGACCAGCGTCTGACCCGGATCGCGTATACCCTCGGGCTCGCATCCGCAGAGCGTATGGAACGTCTGGAAGAAAAGGAACAGAAGATCCGGGAGCTCATGGGTCACCTGAACGCCACGCATTTTGCCCAGACCCCTGAGCGCACAGCCTGGCTTGAACGCCATGGCCAGCCGGACACGTTTGCGAGCCTGAGCGGGGAGGAGCTTCTGCGAAGGCCCGCGATCAGCATGCAGGCGCTCTCCGAGCTCGATCCGGAACTGGCTGCCGCGCCTGAGCGTGCAGCGCGCCAGGCCGAGATTGAAATCAAGTACAGGGGATACCTGGAAAAGCAGCAGGCCATGATCCGGAAAGCCCGGGCCATGGAACAGACACTGCTTCCCGAAGACATTGATTACCTGAAAGTGGATGCCCTGCGGCTTGAAGCCCGGCAGAAACTACAGGCCCAGCGCCCGCGGTCACTGGCTGCGGCCGGACGTATTCCCGGGGTCTCACCGGCAGACGTCGCGGTGCTTATGGTGCTGGTCAGAAAACTGCATGAGGAAGCCGGGAAAGAAGTACCGGAGATTGAGGTGGAAGGAACATGAACGAGAAAAAGAAAGGCCTGTTTGCGCGTCTGCGTGAAGGCCTGAGCAAAACCCGCGGGAATATGACCGACCGTATGGATGACCTGGTCAGGGAAACCCGGAAGATTGATGACGGTTTCTATGATGAACTGGAGGACATCCTGATCATGTCTGACTGCGGCATGAAAGCCACCATGAGCATGATCGACACACTCAAGACGCGTGTGAAGGAAGAGCATGTCACGGACGCCAGCCGCGCCAGGGAAATGCTCAAGGAAATCATGGTCCAGGAAATGGATATCCCGCGTCCGCCGCTGAAATGGCCCATGGTCATGCTCATGGTCGGTGTCAATGGTGTCGGGAAAACGACCACGATCGG
>ONWQ01000236.1 GCA_900321565.1 uncultured Eubacteriales bacterium | reverse complement strand
TTCTTCGAAAATGGACATGATCTCCACCACATCCGTTTTGACATGCTCCGGACTCTTCCAGATGTACCCGCCTGCCTGGGAAACAATGCATGCGCCAAGATCCGGCGCCACTTCGTTCATCATGGCCCGCGTACGACTCACCAGTGTCTTGAGTGCGTTTTCAGGCGCACCGCCCAGGCGTCCAGGCCAGAATTCGCGGAAAAGCCGCTGATTGCTGACCGTATGGTCATGGTGAATCACGAGGTATTCCATCAGGCTGATTCCCTTACGACTCTTGGTTGGCATCTCTTCAATCGTGCGGTTTCCGACATGCACAACAAAGCCACCCATCATCTGAATCCACACCGGCTGATCCATCAGAGGCTCATCTCCTATCCCCATGGTTATCTCTGGTCTGTTGCTTTCTGTATCATGCTCCATGCTCATTCTAGCAAACCCGCCTGTTCTGTCAAGAATGCATGTGCGTCAGTCCATACTGCACTTTTTGCGTTCCATAGCGATTAGCAGGACTGCCGGTCATTCTCAGTTCCAGCCTGTTTTCCCCGGGCCGGAGACATTCCGCCGGAATATGAAGACGATGAGGATTCCAGAAGCTTACATCGCAGAATGTACCGTTCACCCAAATCTCTGCCATTTCTTCGCCTGCGACGGTCAGTTCAATCTCATCCGCGTCCGCCTGTCCGCCCCAATTCGCAGTATAGGTTTTCCGGAAATGCTCCGGTTCTTCTGAGACAAGACTCCATTCAATTCCGGTGACTGTCTGTCTTGTTCTGGCAGACGTACCTGCACACTCGCCTTCCATACATGCATAGATCAGCAAGCTCTCACGACGATTCATGCATACATGGACACAGGTGTTGCCCTCTTTTTGGCCCACGACCAGGCTCACCGATTCGCCATGCCAGAGATCATACCCGTCCACGGATACCCTTGTCGGAAGCACCACATCACATTCTATGGTTTCTTCACCGCTGTTCACCAGATACCAGCACGCTCTTCCCGCATGCTCAAAGGCTGCTACGCGCAGAGCAGGCTGCGGCGGCAGACATGTACAGTCCGGGGAAACTCTGTCAGCTGCATGCCCAACCTCCGGAAACAATGCTGCATCCCCAAGAACCGCGTCAAATGTCATACCTCTGCATTCCAGCTTACCATGCTCGACATGGCATTCTTTCCATACGCTTTCCGGAAGATACTGAAACCCGCGCTGTGTTCTGAACAGAGGTTCTACGATTTCCGGTACCAGCTTCCGGTTCCTGCAGAGGACTGCAATCTTGGGTCGGAATACAGCATCTGTCATCAGATAGCACACCCGTGCCATGTATTGCGCCCATACGCTGTAATGTTCCCACCAGATACTGCCAGGTCCGACATCCGGCGGGCGTTCCGCACTCCGGCTGCCCTCAAGGCTATAATAGAAAGCATGCGGGATCAGCAGATTCACACCCCGGACGGTCAGATAATCAATCATCCATTTCATATCTCCGCCGGTGAAATACCATGGATTGCCATCGCGGTTGCATGCACCAAAGCATTCATTGCTGTTCCGTCGGCGTCCCATCAGTCTTGCAGCATCCGCAGAACACTTTCCCATGGTGCTGTCCACGCCGGCCGTATCTCCTCTTTCCGGTGACACCCACCTGAAAACCAGGTCCTGTCCCGGCACATGGAAGAAGCGTTCCACCTCAATATCGTCACTCTGATGCGGGTGCCCCATCAAGGCAATGCCATGATCTGCACACCAGTCTGACAGAGTGCGGTAGTAGACCTCACTCTCACGTTCAAGAATCAGAGCATGATACAGACGTGTATCCGCATTTTCATGGCCGTCAAACAATCCGGTCAGTCCCTCCAGATGGCCGCCGGATTTCACAAACAGCTCAGCAAATCCATACGTCCAGGGCTGCATGTCCCGGGTATTCCTTCCAAGAATACTCGGTTCATCCGTAAAAAAGCCGCATACCGTGTTCCCGAAGTACGGACTGAGATGGCGCCAGTAAGCTTCATGCGTCAGCATGATAAACCGGCTGACTGCAACCGGGTTCAGAATGTCCGCACTTAACGGTGCATTCGCTTCTCCATCATCTTCGCCAAAATGAATCCCGCGGATCGTGCCATGGCTGAACCGTTCCACAAGCATACCCTGTTCCGTCCTGCACAGCAGATGATCACCGGGCTGCAGCGTCTGTGTCAGTGCAATCCCACGGCTGGCCAGTTCCGGATGTCCTTCCACGACCTGACCGGATGCAGAGCCCGAAGGATACATTCCCTCATCATACAGGATCACTTTCATGCCCAGCCGGTCAGCTTCTTCCACGGCCGTGCGGATATACGAAAAAAAAGCTTCTGAAAGGTATACCAGATCATCCCGCATGCCAATCCGCGGATGCAGTACTACACCGTAAATCCCATGGCTGGCAAAATCATTCAGCTGTCTGCGAATCTCGGTATGATCCAGATCCGCATTCAGAAACCAGAACGGCATTGCACTGAATTCCCGATCCGGTGCAGTCAGTTTCTGTATCCAGTCTGTCATTACACATCCTCCATTACGGTTCAGTCTCTTGCAATATCTTAACCGTCCTGCAGGCTCTGTCAAGCGCCTGCAGCCTGCGCTTCATGGAAAAAGGCGTGCTTTTCAGCACGCCTCAGACTTCGGTAAAACCAGTTTTTACTGATTATCCGCTGTCAGCGCCTCAGCTGCAGTACGGCCGGACACAAAGATCTCAACAATGGCATTCCCGCCAAGACGGTTGCCACCATGGATTCCTCCGGTCACCTCGCCTGCTGCATAGAGACCAGGGATTGCGTTGCCCTCGGTATCGAGAACATGACGCTGTGTATCCACCACCAGACCGCCCATCGTGTGATGTGTAGAAGGTGCCATCAGGCGGATCGTCAGCAATGTATCTTCCAGACTGTAACTGTCAACATTATAGCTGCCGTCTTCGTTCTTCTGCACATTCCCTATGGTTCTGCTTGCAATCGCCTTACCGACGCCCTCGAACTCTCCGCCTGTCATAACTGCCATGTCATACTTGCGGATTGTATCCAGAATCACATCAGCATCTGCCTGCATACCCAGTTCCTCAAGCAGTGCTGCCAGCTGATCCGGAGTCCTGCGGTAATACCGGCCCGGGTAATCGCCTTCGCCCAGCTGGATCGGTCCGGGAATCTTCTCTTCGGCATTATAGATCTCCAGGAAAACACCCTTGGTTCCGTTCACTTCAATGCCATTGCGGAATTCAGCCAGAGAAAGCACATCACGTTCAGAGCCCTCATCCACAAACCTCAGGCCTGTAGTCGGGTTAATGTATACGGCATAGTTTCCGCCACCGAAAGCAAGGTTTCCGTTATCCACCCAGGAAATGGGCATCAGCTGTGTAAAGCCCATGCCTGTTACGTCTGCACCGATTTCCTGTGCCATCCGGATGCCATCACCCTGCAGGGAGGAACGGTTCGTTGTCTTGGTTGCCATGGACAGGTACTCAGAAGACCAGTATACATTCTTGTCCACAACTTCTGCCAGATTCGCAGCAAACCCGCCCGTAGCAAGGATGACCCCCTTGGTCGCATGTGCAATCACTTCAGTGCCATCATACCGTTCTGCCCGGACACCGGTCACACGGCCATCCTCCGTAATCAGTGCGGTGGCATTCGTGCGCAGCATGATTTCATTGGCTGCATTGGCCTTCAGGAAGGCGTTCATTGGTGCCACGAAGTAAGTGCCCCAGCGTCCGCCATAGGATTCCTTCTCACCGTCGCCATCTGTATCCACTTCGGCACCGATGAATTCGTTCTCTCTGTACCACAGAGCACCGATCAGGGTCGGCTGTGTGTCCTCAAC
>ONWQ01000167.1 GCA_900321565.1 uncultured Eubacteriales bacterium | reverse complement strand
GGGCCAGCTCAATCCCGTTCATTTTCGGCATGCGCACATCGCACAGAACCACATCCGGTTCCATTTCAAAGGCAAGCGCAAGTGCATCCTGACCATTGGAAGCTGTTTCCGTACGGGTAAACATGGGGGCAGCCAGAAGGCGCAGTCCTTCCCTGGCACGCAGTTCATCCTCGGCTATCAACAGCTTCACGGTGAAATCTCCTTTCATCAGTGTGGCCCGCCTGATGGCTTTACATTCCTCTGAATAATCTGTGAGCATCATATCATTTCTGCAGGAAAATGCGAAGGCAATGTGAGTTTTTTGATACAAATCGTAGAAAATTAGAGCTGGCACGAGCATGGAATATCGGGTAGAGTATAGACAAGCAAATGACATGCTATACGCAATATCCTGTTCCATTCGCACAAACAATCCCCGGATGCTGCTGCATTCAGACACTCTGTCTTTGATTTTCATGCCGTGAGCCGGGAAACGGTCACAGCATTGAAGAATATTAAAAGGAGGTATCCCCATGAAAAAACTGTTGGCGCTGGTTCTGACACTCGGACTGCTTGCAACCTGCTTCGGTGCATTCGCCGAAGACTTGTACGCAGGCGAAAAGGTGACCATGGAAATGGCCGTATGGAACAGTGTTGAAACCTATGAACAGATCAATGCTGCACTCATTCAGCAGTTCCCTGAGATCGGCGAAAAGGCCAATATTGAAGTCGTCATCGAAGGCGACGGCGACGTCGGCATTGCCCAGAAGATGCGTCTTCTGCTCGGCGCCGGTGAAGAACTTCCGGACATGGTCCGTGTCAACTATGCACAGTTTGCCGAGTTCGAGTCTGCAGGCCTTCTGTATGACATGAGCGCGGCTGTGGAACCCTACAAGGATGACATCATTCCCGCTGTGCTGGACATGATGACCGGCGAAGATGGCGGCATCTACTGCATGCCTCAGGAAGCCAAGCCGAAGGTCTGGTACTATCGTACCGACATCTTTGAGCAGGCCGGAGTGGATCCCAAGGAAGTCAAGACCGTGGACGACTTCATTGCAGCCGGCAAGAAGGTCCATGAAGCCACCGGTACCTGGATTGAAAACTATGGCACGCCTCTGAATGCCTATGACCTCATGATGATCCTCAGCGGCAAGGACTTCTCCTTCACCGATGAAAACGGCGATTTCAAGTTTGCCGACAACGAGATCATCCGTGAAGCCTTCGAACGCCTGAAGAAGTTCCATGATTCCGGCGCATTCTCCCCGATCGATGAGTGGTCCGCCGACTGGCAGGCTGCATTCACCGAAGGCACCATTTCCAGCCAGCTCATCGCTTCCTGGATGAAGATGCATCTTCTGACCTGGGCACCGGATCAGGCCGGCAAGTGGGGCTGCGCAATGTGGCCCGAAGAAATGCAGGGTGGTTCCGATGCCGGCATGGGCATCTGGATCGTGTTCAAGGATGCACCGCATGCAGCACTCGCAGCCGACATCCTGGCCAAGTACAGCTTTGATCCTGAGTTCCGGCATGCCGTGTATTCCATCAATGCTGTCATTCCGCCGCTGGAGTCCGCCAAGACCGATGACTTCTATGCCAGCAGCGATTACTTCGATGCTTCCCTGCGTGATGTCTATTTCGAAGCACTCGAACAGCTGCGCGCTTATCCGTACGAACCCACCTTCTCCGCTGAACAGACCATTATCCGTGACTACCTCAATGAATATGTCAACGGCAACCTGAGTCTGGACGAAGCCCTGCAGAAGGCACAGGATGACATGATCAACCAGATCGGCAACGCATTTGACTGATCATCTGAATCCAAACGAACCCTGAGGGGGAGGGAAACATCCCTCCCCCTTCTCATCAGAACCCTGATCCGGCAAACGAGGTGGTAAGCGATGACTCAGACTCTCAAGCCCAGAAAACGCAACCGTTCTCAGCGTCAGATTGCGCCTTACCTGTTCATACTCCCGTTCCTGCTCTCTTTTCTCGCCTTTTTCCTGATCCCGGTTGTCTATTCCGTGGTCATCAGTCTGATGAAGTACAAGGGGTACGGGACCATGCGGTATGTCGGGTTCGACAATTACCGCCGTCTGCTTACCTATGGCGCAATGTGGAACAGTCTTCTCAATACGCTCCAGTACTTTGTCTTTGCCATGATCCCGGTCATGATCGTCTCCTTCCTGCTTGCCGTCATGGTACGTTCCAGAGTCATGTCCCGGTATCAGAAGATCTACAAACCTCTGATCTTCCTGCCCCAGGTCTGTGCTGTGGTCGCCTCCGCCCTGGTATTCAAGGTCATCTTCGGCACCAATGTCGGTGCCATCAACCAGGTACTGGGCACCAGCATCAACTTTCTCGGTGATACCAAGCTCATGAAACTGCCTGTCATCACCATGCTGATCTGGCGCAATACCGGCTGGTACTTCATTATCTTCCTCTCCGGTCTGACTACGATCAGTGAGGACCTGACCGAGGCCGCCAAGATTGACGGCGCGAACTCGGTCCAGACCCTGTTCCGGATTACCATTCCGGTAATGAAGCCCATTTTCAAGCTCACATTCATTACCTATGCCATCGGTGCATTCAAGCTGTACACTGAGCCCAACCTGATCCTTTCCAAGGATGAAGCGCCCCTGGCTGTTGCACCGTTCGTCAACATGATCACGACCAACATCAATGGTGGTAACCTGGGCATGGCCTGTGCCGCCGGCTGGATCCTGGTCGTCCTCATCATGTTCCTGACCATCATGCAGATGGGCATGTTTAAGGAGGAACAGTGATGGAACAGACAAGAAAACTTGAGCACAATACACGCAGGCATCCTCTGCACACGGGTACGGTGTGCATGCACCTGTGCCTTGCCTTCTGCTCCCTGATTGCGGTCTTCCCCGTTTTCATCATGATCTCCGGCTCCTTCAAACCCATTACGGAGCTGTTCGTCAATTCCTGGGGCCTGCCGAAAGAGTTTACTCTGGACAATTATGCCCGGCTGCTGAACTATAACTCCGGCATGATCCTGCACGCATTCCTGAACTCGGTGTTCATCAGTATCAGCACAACCATCCTGCAGCTGATCATTGCCTCCATGGCCGGGTTTGCGTTCTCCAAGTACACATTCCGGGGCAAGAAGTTCCTTTTCATGATGTTCCTTCTGACCATGATGGTCCCGGGCGAGCTTCTTCTGACCCCCCAGTTCGTGATCTTCTCCCGGCTCGGCTGGCTGAACAGCTATCGGGTCCAGATCATACCCGCCATTGCGAACACATTCGCCATGTTCATGTGCCGGCAGTTCATGGACTCGATTCCCAATGAAATGCTGGAAGCCGCCCGTGTGGACGGAGCCGGGCACTGGCGTATCTATACACAGATGATCCTGCCTACCTCTGTGCCTACACTCGGTGCACTCGGTATCCTGCAGTTTCTGAGCAAGTGGAACGATTATCTGTATCCGCGGATCATGATCACCAAGGTCCAGTTCAAGCCCATCATGGTTATCCTGCCCACACTCACCGAGGGCGGAGACACCTCAGGGACCCCGTATGACCTGATCCTTGCCGGTTGTACCCTGGTCGTCATTCCCATGCTGATCGTCTTCTTCTGTCTGCAGGACAAGTTCCTGGACAGTGTCACCCTCGGTTCGGTAAAGGGGTAAGCATATGGAAAGCAGAATCATGCTCGAATATGGGCAAACCCGGTACCTCCTGGAGGCCAGCTGGCTGAAAAAGCCAGCCCAGCTGCCTTCCATGCCGGTTGCAGGCGTGGCCTGCATGCCCGACGGATGCCTGTATGCGCTCACACGCAATCATGAGCATCCCATCATGGCCTTTGATCCGGACGGCCGGTATATGGAAACCATTGGCGCAGACCTGCATTTCGGCAGTGAGCACGGCATCTGCCCGGCCCATGACGGCGGGCTCTGGGTCTGCGACTCAGGACGTCATGTCGTGTATCACCTGAGCCGGAAGGGCGAGGTAATCCTGCGTCTGGGCACCCCGGATGTGCCATGCGACAACGGGTTTGACCCGCACATTCCCTATCCGCATAACCTGTATACCATCCGCTGTGCCGGCGCGCCGTTCAATCTTCCCACGGGTGCCATGGAAGCACCGGATGGCACAGTCTGGTGCACGGACGGCTACGGGAACACCTCCCTGCATCAGTTTTCCGCGGACGGAAAGCTTCTGCGCACAGTCGGCGGCCCCGGGCCGGAACCCGGAAAATTCCGTCTGCCGCACAGCCTCTGGATTGATGCCCGGGGCCAGGTCTGGGTCGCAGACCGGGACAACTACCGTGTTCAGGTATTTGACCAGACGGGTGCGCTCATCCGGTGCATGCCCCCTGTCTATCCGGAAGGCACACCCTACGGCCCGAGTACACTCTGGGGCGACGACACGCGTGTGTACTGTTCTCAGAACAGCCGGGGCATCCTGGTCTATGACCAGAACACACTGGAAATGGAAGGCATCATGGAAGCACCGTTCGGCGCGCCTGTGCTCGGCCACAGTCTGTGTGGCGATGCACAGGGCAATCTGTACATCGGGCACCTGGATCCCGAACCCATGGTCACACGCCTGACCCGGCTCAGCGAATAACTGAAGGTAACAGAAATGAAATGAATACATGAAAAAAGCAGGATTCTGCAGACCGGTCAAGAGGAATCAAACCCGGTATGCAGAATCCTTTTCTCAACAACTTCCTGGAAAGAAGGGAATCGAATGACACATTATGTACTCATGAAATTCAAGCCGGGCACGGACCTGGATGCGGCCGAGGCACGCATCCGGGAGACATACCGCCAGCTCGATGAAACCCTCGATTTTCTGCACAACCCGCGTATTTTCCGCAATTGTGTGGAACGCGACAGCAATGCTGACCTGATGGCCGTCATTGATCTGGATGATCCGGCACGCCTGCCGGATTACCTGCAGCATCCGCTGCACCTGGCCATGGCCGGTGCATTCCGGGATGCGATCCTGGTCCGGACATCCTTTGATACGGGGGCATAAAGTCATGAAAAAAACGAGTATCTTTGCCACTACCTATCTCGGTGTTGCCGCCGTATGGCTCGGCGGGCACTTCGGACCCGGGTTTGCCACAGGTGCCTTCAGTGTCACCTATTATGTCAAGTACGGATGGATCGGTCTGGTCATGCCTCTGCTGGCCATGCTGGTCACCGGCGGGGTCATGTTCTACATGACCGAGTATGCACGCAGTCATGGCACCACCAGCTATAAGCCGTTCGTGCTCTCCTGCTATGGCGAAACCGTCGGCAAGTGGGTGGCCATTCTCTACGATATCCTGTTCCTGGCCACGGTCATGTGTGCCGGCGGTCTGGCGTTCTCCGGAGAAGCCAACGTACTGATGAACTTCGGCTTCAGCTACTGGGGTGCTGCCATTCCCACCATCATCATTTCCGCACTTCTGTGCCTGTATGGTTCCAGGCTCGTATCGCGTGCATCCAAGTACATGATGTATGCCATTGTTGCCGTCGTGCTCCTGATCACACTGCTGAGCTTTACCCGCGGACAGTATGACCTGGGTGCCGCCGTCGCAGCAGCCCCGGTCAATACGCAGGAGCCGAACCTGCTCCATGCCATACTCAGCGCACTCCTGTACGGTTGCTTCCAGTCCACCATCTGCTTCAATGTCATGTCTGTGGCTGATCTTCTGGAATCGCGTGCAGAGACCCGCAAGGCCATCATTGCCGGATACATCATTACCGTCATTCTCATGATCGCCATTGCCCTGACGCTTTTCAGCTATGTCACCATCATTCCGGACCTGTGCAATCCCGGTGTGGTTGCCGTTCCGATCATGGCCGTGCTCGGAAGGCTTGGTATGCCATGGCTCACCTGGCTGTTTGTCATTCTCATGACCCTGGCCGTGCTCACCAGTGCCGCCGGTCTTGCCAATGCCGGATGCGTGCGCTTCAACAGCCTGTTCTCGTTTATCAAGAACATGCAGCTGCGGCGCACGGTCATCACCTGCCTGCTCCTGGGCGTTGCGGCACTCGGCGCTTCTTTCGGCATGAAAGCGCTCCTGCAGCAGGGCACATCCATTGTCGGGTATATCGGAATCCCGGCTCTGGTACTCCCCGCTTTCACCATTGTCCGTGCCAGGCTCTCCAAATAAACCGTTCTTTCCTGCTCCGCCGGCATCTGTCCGGCGGAGCATTTTTCATGCGGGCACGGCTCCGACTGCCGCTGCATAAAAAGACGGTGCACGCAGGCTGAAAAGCCCGGCATGCCCGTCTTTTCTCATTCAGTTGTACAGTATTATTCCTCCTGGGGCCTCGGTTTTGCGTACCAGGTCTGCACCACACGCTCTGCTTTCTTACCCACAATCGAGAATCCGGTCTCCTGCTGCGCCTCAGGAAGGCGGGTGTACCAGTCCCACCAGAAAAAGCCCGCGAACCAGGGTTCATCCCACATGGCACGGAAACAGGACTCATAGAACCTTGCCTGTTCTTCCTCGTCATACGGGAATTCCTTATGGCTGAAATCATAAGGCATCATGGCGCAGCCCCGGGCGCTCCGGCAGCCGATCTCCATGAAGATCACAGGCTTGCCGCCATGCCTGGCCGATACTTCCGCAAGGCCTGCCTTGAAGCGGTTCCATCCTTCCTGCATGTGTTCCAGGGTATCACCGGGCTGGTCTGCCACACTGAAGTAGGCGGAGGTACCGATGTAATCCACCGCATCCCACCATCTGACGTCCATTTCCTTCCCATGGTTCGTGTTGTACACCAGTGGGCCATGATAGATTTCCCGTACAGCCCGGATCGTTTCCCGCCATTCCGCCTCCCTGGGTTCCGTACCCAGCATTTCACAGCCCACGCAGAACATTTCACACCCGGATGCTTCCGCCAGTTCAGCATAATGGCAGAGGAATGCGCGATAGGAAGAGAACCATTCCTTCCAGTAATCGCACGGCCCCCATTCCGGTTCCGGGAACGCGATGTGTGCACGCCAGATCCCGTCCCTGCAGTTGACCATGGGTTTCATGCAGACCTTCAGGCCCAGTGCATGCAGCCGGTCCACGGCTGCTGTTACGTCTGCATCCGTCACGGTATACCGGTAGTCGGGCCGGATCTGTGTGGAATAGTAGGTATCCTGGGTCACAGTGAATGCCAGTGCGGCCCAGTCGCCGCCCAGTCCGGCCAGGCGTTCCATGGAAGCGGCGGCTTCCTCCGTCCTGTACATGCCGCGCTTTCCGTCATACCCGTAAGTGAACCCCTTAATAAACAACGTCTGATACCTCCGCTGTTTCCAGTTCGCATCCTGCCCCGAACACCTGTGCATCTTCACTGAACTCTTCCGCCCAGGCCTCGTTTCCTGCAGCATCCGCCCGCACGGTAAGCTCCCGGAACGCAAAGTCTGAAAGCAGGTACTGCGATTCGTCCGTCTGTACGCGGTAGCATGTCCCGCAGTCGACCATGCACCGCTGCATGGTAATATGATCCGCGTACGACAGCGGAATCTCCCTGCGGTCCTTCAGGTCAAAGAACTGGTTCCAGCGGTCGATCTGCAGGAATGAATCCACATGCCCGACCACATCCTCCACCAGCACATACTCATAGTGCTGCGGTGTATCCGGACGCATCTTCAGCCAGAGCAGGTTAAACCCGGAATCCACCGTGATCCGGCGCAGAATAATATTCCTGCAGTGCACGGCTTCCGAGCCCAGGGTCAGACAGCCATGGCAGAACCCGTAGTGGCAGTCTTCCACAATGATCCGTTCATTACGCCCGTTCTCTGCCTGCCGGTCCGCCCAGGGGCCTTTCCCGCCCTTGAGTGCCACGGCATCATCATTGACGTGCATGCTGCAGCCCTTCACCAGCACATCCTCGCACGCATCCAGATCAATGGCATCCGTGCTCGGCGCCTTCACCGGCTCAAACGGTGAGTACATACTGCAGTTCAGGATCTTCACATACCGGCAGCGATACAGATGACAGGTCCAGAACGCAGCATTACGCATCCGGACTCCCGCAAGCGTCACATCCCGGCTGCCGGAGATGAAAATCAGTCTTGGACGCTGTTCATCCTTATTGGTGCATGCCGGATTCCAGGCCCTGCGCAGCCAGAACGCTTTCCAGAACCTGAACCCGTTCCCGTCAATCGTTCCCGGGCCAAGGATTGTCAGTCCGTCACAGTGCTCCGCATTGATCAGTGCGGCAAAATAGCGACAGCTTTCGCCTTCAATCCGCGTATCCATGACCGGATAATCCGAGATATCATCACTGCCCTGAAGTACTGCGTCCTGCTCCAGCATCAGGTGCACACCCGGCCGGAAAAAGAGCGCACCGGTCCGGAAAACGCCCCTCGGGACCACCAGCAGACCGCCGCCTTCCCCTGCGATCCGGTCAATCAGCTGCTGGATCGCCTGCGTCCGGACTTCCGTGCCGGGTTCAATGCCATGCTCCGTCAGAACATACCGCCTGCCCAGCGTCCGTGCATCCGGTATATGGCTGTCAGCAAACCAGCTGCTGATCGGTGTGCCATCCGGGAAGGTTCCGTATCTCGTGTTTTCTGCCATGCTTCCTTCATCCTCTCTCCGGGCATCCGCACCATCCGGAAACGACCGGACCAGAGTACGGATGCTTTCAGTGCATGCAGTCTCTTCAAACCCTTCCTGCTGAAACAGCCTGACCGCCGGATTATCCACAGCCAGGTCATCCTCGATCCGGCGGATTCCCCGGGCCACAGCGGCTTCGCACAGGAGCCGGAGTCCTGTGCGTCCATACCCGCGCCTGCGGTAGGGTGCATACACCAGCACGTCCAGCAGTACCCGCCCGCTCACGTCCTCGGTATGCCATGCCACTTCGCCCACAAAACAGTCCAGTGTGTCCTCCCGCAGCAGGCGGTAGAACCGGCTCTCCGGTGCTTCCACCCATCGTCGGTACCATGCCGGCCAGGCCGTTTCCGGAAATGCGATGGTACCGCCCCAGGCATGGTTGTAAGCCATGGTTTCCGGGTCTGCCAGCATGCGCTCACGAAAGCGCATGTCTTCAGGTTCCGGTCGCACCAGCCGGAGCATCCGCATCACCTCCCGTACTGAGACCTCTATTATGCCTTTCCATTTGCGATCGGTCAATCCATTTTCGAAAATAAAAATTCCCCTGGCAGCTGCTTTTGCAGTCGTCAGGGGTATCATCTGCCCGCTCGGGGGCCTGCCGGTTACTTCTTCATCAGCCCGGCACCGGCATTCCATGCCTTGCCGACCTGCTCACCGGTCACATAATATCCGTGCTGGAACTGATCAAAGATCAGGGCCTGAAGCCTGGAGGGATCGACCTTGCCGTTCTCGGAAAGCACTTTTTCCTCAGCGGCCACATTCACAATCCTGCCCACAATGCAGTAGAAACTGTCATTGCTCACAACATCGGCCAGTTCACATTCCATGACCAGCGGGAACTCATCGATCACCGGTGCGTTCACAAACGTGCTCCGGACTGCGGTATAGCCTGTACGTTCAAACTTGTCATCCATCTTATTGCCGGTGGCAATCCCGAAAAAGTCTGCAACATCCATATGCTCACGATCGGCAATACTGACCGTAAACGCCCTGGTTTTCAGCAGATTCTGTGTCGTCCTGTGGTCCTCATCAATAAACAGGGCAATCTTATCCATGCCGCAGATCATGCCCCAGGCAGCATTCATGGCATTGACCTTCCCGTTCTCATCATACGCTGCGACCATCAGAACCGGCATCGGATAGACCGCCGGGATCACACCCAGATTCTTTTTCATTGAAGATTCCTTCCTTTCTTTAGCCGGGCAGGTGCATCCGACCTGCCCGCTGCGGGGGTTGATTTCCTTACGCGGAAACCGTATCATAATGCCTGTCAAAGATCAAGTACCTGCATTCATGTCAGGTACTTACCCGGAGGTAAGCTATGAGTAAGCCATGTATCGAAAATGCGCGTTTTGAAGAAACCGGATACAGCTATACCCTTTCCCTGATCTCCGGGAAATACAAGCCTGTGATCCTGTACTGTCTGATGGAATACGAGCCTGTGCGCTTCAATGACATGCAGCGGTATCTCAGTCATGTCGCCGACAAAACCCTGAGCCGGAACCTGAAGGAGCTCGAAGCAGATGACCTGATCATACGTACCGCATACCCGCAGATTCCGCCACGGGTTGAATACCGTCTGACTGAGCGCGGGCATTCGCTCATGCGGGTACTCGACCAGCTCTGTGACTGGGGCATGGCCAACCGCCCGGTCCGGGACACAGAGACGGATTGAACCCGTCTGCGCTTTGTTGTATGATGCATTCACAGTCCGGACCGGAAGCATCAAGACCTGCGTACCGGCATCACCGGACCCATTCATATCGAAAGGAAGGTATACGGCTTTCCATTTCTGCAGGAAAGCCGAAGATGTATGAAAAAGATATTGGCTCTTCTGCTTGTCATCTGTCTGCTCCTCGGTACGCTCCCTGCACTTGCCGTGCATGATGAGCTTCTGGGGCAGAAAATGCCCGACTTTACTGTGACCACCATTGACGGGAAAAAACTGACGCTTTCCGAACTGCTCAAGGACAAAGAGCTGGTCGTGCTGAACCTGTTCGCCACCTGGTGCGGTCCCTGCCGGCATGAGTTCCCGGCGATGGATGAGGTCTACCGGGATCTTCATGACAGGATGGAAATCGTTGCGCTGTCTGCCTACGATGAGGATACCATGGAAAAGGTCCGCAGTTACCGGGCCGAGCTCGCCCTGTCCTTTCCCATGGGCATTACGGAAGGAACGCCGATCCTGAATTTTATCAACCTTCAGTCCTATCCGACCAATCTCTTTATTGACCGCTTCGGTAACATCGGGTTTGTGTACTATACATTCCCTGATGCTGACCACTTCAGGAGAGTCTGTGAAGCATTCCTGGGCGACCAGTACACACGCACACTCACGCTCAGCAGTATCCCACCGCGTAAGAGCAGTGTGGAGTATCCGGACGAAATGCTGCTTTCAGACAGTCTGAACACAGACGATAGCCTGACTTTCCGGAATGACCCGACCGGGTATTCCTTCCCATTTGTTCCCGGCACACTGGACGGCAGGCCCTGCGCGATTGCCTCCAACAGCGGCATCGCTGAATCCACGGCCTATACCGAAACCGCAGTGGACGCTGTGTCTGGCGATGCCCTGGCTTTCCGTTTCTGTATGGATGCATACCCGGAAGTCAGCCGTCTCGAAGTCTTGGTGGACGAGGAAGTCATGAAAGTCTTTTCGGGAACACGTGAGTGGACGGACTGGGCACTGCCGCTGAACGAAGGCGGACATACCGTGGCCTTCAGGTTCACGCACGCAGGCACCCAGGAAACAGAACCGGATACTGCAGCACTCGCCGATGTGCGGCTGCTCAGCGGTGAGGAAGCCCGGGCAGCACTCGAAGCAGTCCCGGTCTATCCGTCTGCCTCCTCGCTGGGCGCCCGGGTCCTGAACCCGGAAGCCCAGGAAGGCCGTCTCACTTACCAGGGCATGGACATCGGCCTGCATTTTCATATGGTCACAGACCCCACACTGTCCATTGCGCTGGACCTGCCGGACGGCACGGACCCGGACGCCGCCGGATTCTATAACAGTGTCACCGGGACCGCATGTACCTTTGCAGAGGTCTACGACCCTGAAAACCAGACATACAGCTGGGAACTCGCACTGGATGACACGGATGCGCCGGCAGATCTCTATATTCTCATAGAGATCCTGGCAGACCTCATGGATGTTGAGACTGAGGGCAGGAATTCCTATGCTCAGCTGATCTGCGTGCGCAGTGAAGCCGGGATTGACTCTCTGGTGGATGTCTACCGTCAGGCCGGATACGATGTGGAGTGGGAATATGTTGACCCCTGAGGCAGTACACAGTCCCGCGCCAGAGATCCATCAGTTCTTCTCCGGTCATGAAACTGCGCTCCCGCTCTATCTTGCCGTCGAAGCCTGTCTGCTCTCCGCGTTCCCGGATACACGCACCGAAGTCCGTAAAACACAGATTTCCTTTTCCACCCGGCGGATGTATGCCTGTGTCTCGCTGGCCCGGGTGCGCCGGAAAGCCGAGCTGCCGGACCCCTACCTGACCCTGACCCTGGCCATGCCTTACCCGGTCAGTTCCGGACGTGTGGCAGCCCGGACCGAAGCATACCCCGGCCGGTGGACCACGCATTTCGTTCTCGCAGCACCGGACGATCTGGATGCAGAAATGAAAGACTGGATCCGGGAAGCATACGCCTTTGCGGACAGGCCAGAGACACACCGCATCGGAACACACTGATTATCCCCCTGCCCTCCGGCAGGCCGGACAGAAGAAGGAGGAACCATGCATTCCTTTACGTATGACCGCACCTTTGCCATTGCACAGACCACGGAAGGCCCTGTCCGCGGGTTTGAGCACGACCGGATCCTGACCTTCCGCGGGATTCCCTACGCACAGGCACGCCGTTTTCACGCGCCCGAGCCCGCTGAAAAGCATGAGGACATCCTGGACGCCACGAGTTACGGCTATGTCTGCCCGCTGCTCAGTCAGGAGAAACCCAAGGGTGAAATCTATGTGCCGCACCGCTACTGGCTGCAGAGTGAGGATTGCCTGAACCTCAATATCTGGACACCCGCTCTGGACGGGGCACGCCGTCCCGTCATGTTCTGGATGCACGGCGGCGGGTATTCCGCCGGGTCTGCCATTGAACACATCGCCTATGACGGGCACGCCATGGCCCTGAACGGGGACGTTGTGGTGGTGACAGTCAATCACCGGCTGAACCTGCTCGGGTATCTGGACCTCTCCGCGTACGGGAAAGAATATGAAAACTCCGGGAACGCCGGCGGGGATGACCTCATTGCTGCACTGAAATGGGTGCATGAGAACATTGCCGGGTTTGGCGGGGATCCGGAAAACGTCGTGATCTTCGGCCAGTCCGGTGGTGGCGGTAAGGTAACCACCCTGCTTCAGTCACCGGCAGCAGACGGACTCTATGCCAAGGGATATATCATGAGCGGGGTCATCGGCATGCTCGGCGATCCGAAGGGCGAGCCGCAGGAACTGGCCGAAGCCCTGATGGAAAAGCTTGGCGTGAACGATGTTGCAGGGCTTGAGCACGTACCGTATGCCGCTCTGGCGGAAGCCTATGAAGCGCTTGCCCCGGCTTTCCGCAAGGCCGGAAAGTACCTCGGCTGCCTGCCCACCCCCAACGCGCATTACCTGGGTGATCCTCTCGTGCACGGGTTCCGTCCGGAGACGAGTCAGGTCCCGTTGCTCATCGGTACAGTACTGGGCGAGTTCACATCCTTTGCACCGGGTCCCTTCGACAAACATGTCATGACCGAAGAAAAGCAGCGGGAAGTGCTGCTTCAGTATATTCCTGAGGATACACTGCGCACACTGGAAACACTGTACCGCGCCTGCTATCCGGAGCGTCCGCTCCTGGACCTTGTGCGCGTGGATACCCTGTTCCGTGAGCCCACGATCGCGTATATCTGCACTCGCGCAGCCCTGAACAGCAGCACCTATTCCTATCTCTTTACCATGGACCAGCCTGTGTTCGGCGGTCTGGCACCATGGCACTGCAGTGATATCCCCTATGTGTTCCATAATATTGATCTGGTCGACTATCCCAATGGTTCCCCGGATGCCGGTGCCATGCAGGAAATGATTTTCCGC
Source organism: uncultured Eubacteriales bacterium (assembly GCA_900321565.1). Classification (GTDB taxonomy): domain Bacteria; phylum Bacillota; class Clostridia; order Christensenellales; family Aristaeellaceae; genus UBA2943. Next base: position 6,554 of record ONWQ01000167.1, on the reverse strand, counting down.
TCCGTCATGGCCTTTGCACGCACCGGAGACCCGGCAAACGACCTGCTCCCTGCCTGGCCCGCCTGTACACCCGAATGCGAGTCCACCATGCTTCTGGATGCGTCCCCGAAGTGTGCCGAAAACTTCGATCACCAGCTGATCCCGGCTGTCCGCAGTGCATTCGCACCGGCTATGGCCCGGATCATGAAAGATCTATCCGGTCAGGCACAGCACTGAAAACAAAGCAGCTTCCGCGGACGGCCTGTCAAGCCGTCCCGGAAGCTGCTTTTTTCTGTGCATATCGTCTATATCAGTGGCTGGAAGAAGAAGCCGCCGCCGCTGAACTGGCTGCCAGAGCAGCGCATACTGCCATCTGCTGAGCAATCACCATGGACAGTGTACTGGTCAGTGTTGCCTCCTGCATACCTTTTTCTTCCATGGACTCGTCCGACACCAGCATGGCGGCATGCATCAGCCGGCTCTTGCGGCTGTATCCGAGAACACCATACCCGCGCTGCGTGCTCAGATACTGGTCCACATCCCGCATGTCCTCCACAAGGCGTCCGGTATCCGGATGCATCATGGACAGGGCCGCGAGGGTTGCAACCTCATAATGACGTCCATACTTAAGCCCCGCCTGCCGGAGTGCTTCATACAGCGAGATCAGGCGCATCGTCTTCTTTTCCGGAGTTTCTGCATCCATGGCCAGCACATGCGAAACCGTCTGCATGCAGTCGCTGTCATGGAATGTCTGTTTCAGCAGGTCATAACAGGCTTCCATATCCTGCACCAGTGCGTCTTCTCCCTTCCCGGAGTATGCCAGCATCACAGCGAACACACTGTCTTCCGAAGAAGTCAGGAACCTGTGTTCTTCCTTCATCCGGCGATAGATCGCCCTGCCTTCCCGTACTTTGTCCTCCACGTTTTCGCGGTCGGTCAGCAGGAATGCCGTCAGTGCGAGATAGATTGAACCACGGAATTCCTCTTTCAGCAGCCGGTAGTTATCCTGAGCACGGCGGAAGGTTTCTTCCGGCTGTTCTTTCAGGGACAGCATGCAGCTCAGCGGCATGATCAGGTTTCCACGGAAATTGGAAAACACGCCTGTCTCGTGCCGGATCAGGTCCCGTGCTTCAAGCAGGGCCTGTGCGTCCGCTGTCCTGCCACTGCTGCAGAACAGGTTTGCGCACACGGGAACCAGCTCACTGGGTTCCCAGCGGAATGTCTCCCGGACCACTTCCCGGTTCAGGGTAAACTGTGTGCAGATCTGTTCCAGCGAAACTCTCATTTTCTTATCCTCCTTGTCCCTCGGGACAGGTACATTATACTATACACAGCGATTTCACAGCCGTTCTTTCGTCCACAAACCGCTTTTCCACGTCCGAACTGTCATTTCCACCGCGGTCATGCCTGAATATGCACCAAAAAGGCAATCCCCGTGCTGTTCTATTCCGCAGTATGCCCACTGCACAGTGCGCGCAGGGCTGTCTCGTCCTCTCCTTCGCGTACCCGGCGTGCCACTAGCACCCGGCGATTGTCCGGATCGTCCAGACAGGTCACAAGAAGCAGCAGCTGATCATCCTCACGCACATCCACACCGGTGCGCTGCACTGCGTTTTCTTCCAGTATGGACAGGCATCGCCTGCGCTCACGCGTCAGGTCTGACTGCAGCATATAAAAATCCAGATAGTCCGGATCCATGGTATTCAGGCTGACCCGAGAAACCGAAAGCACAACATAGCGTGCACTCTCATACAGGCTGTCAAAGCTCAGGAATGGGTTTCTGGCCAGAAAATCCCGGTTCTCATAATTGCGCAGGCAGCCGAACATGGCACCGCTTTTCATGTTATGTCCGTAGATCACCAGTGAATACGGCCTTGTTTTCATGGATACGAGTGCATCCAGAAGCAGCGTGCCATTGTCATTCTTCCGGCCATAGAAATCATGGGTCAGATAGAAATCGTCTGAAGTCTGGACCACAGGCTGATCCAGAAGCCCTTCCATATTCAGCCAGCCGATCACATACGGATTGGCACTCTGAAGGCTCTGGAAGCGGCTGCTGATTTCCTCTGTTGCATACCTGACCTCAGGAAGATGTTCCGGAAGCGTGGTTTCCACGGGCGTCTCCCACAGGTCCGCAGCCAGCTCCTCCGGATCCTCCTGGATCATTGTTTCCATGAGAACTGCCCGGGACGGGGCCGGCGTTTGCGCCGGGGCCTCTGTGGAATACATGGAACTGAGTTCACGGGATGTTCTGACCCAGCGCCCATAGTCTGCCAGGTACACGATCAGATGCCCTGCACCATAGACAATCAGGAGACCAAACAACAGAACAGCCCAGTGTCTTCTTATCCAGGTAAGAATGTGATTCTTCATTGCTTTTGTCAGTCTTTCATGCTCTGCAGCACTCCGCTGCAGTTCCTGATCCTGTGACAGGATCGGTTCCTTTACTGTGTAAATGTTTTTCTGAACGTTTCGCATCCGCAGGTACACTTGACGCAGCACCGCTTTATCCCTATGCTTGCAGCAGATTCAGAAAGTGGGGTGTTCCGCATGTCTGCAGCATGCTCGCATGGCGCACTGGCCGGAAACCGGTTCCGGGTTATTGTCTGTACCGATATCGGCGGCAGTGATCCGGATGACTTCCAGTCCATGGTGCACTATCTTCTGTATGCCGACCTGTTTGATACTGAGGCTCTGATCTCCTCACCCTGGGGTGATGGCAGCATTCAGGACCTGTACCGCGTCATGGATGCATACGCGGAAGACTATCCATGCCTGCTCACCTGGTCCGCCTCCTATCCCGCACCGGACGCACTGCGGGCAGTCACCTTCCAGGGTGCCCGGGACATCGCACCCTATAAGGGATGGTCTGAGCCCACCGCAGCCTCTGAACGGATCATTGCATGCGCACGTCAGCCGGATCCCAGACCCCTGTACCTGCTCATGTGGGGGCTTCTGGAAGACCTGGCCCAGGCACTGCATGATGCGCCGGATATTCTGCCCAGACTCCGGGTCTATGCCATCGGCGGACCGAACAAGAAATGGGGGCAGAATGCATATGCCTATATCCGTGATCAGTTTCCGGACCTGTGGATGATCGAGAATAATTCCACATACCGCGGCTGGTTCAACGGCGGAGACATGACCGATCCCTGGGGCAACCGGAGCTTTGTGACGACTTTTGTCTCCGGGCACGGTGCGCTCGGCAGCTTTTATGCCGGCCTGCGCGATGGCGAGATCAAGATGGGAGATACACCCAGCGTTGCCTGGCTTCTCTCAGGCGATCCGGAGCATCCGGAACAGGAAAGCTGGGGCGGAAGCTTTGAACGTGTGTATACCATGCCAGCCCAGACGCTTTCCCATCCGGTCACAGAAACCACAGAGATTGAAGTCTTTTCCGTGGCAGAGATCTGCTTTTCCGGACCTGTCTGTGCGGCTTCCGATATGCCTGTCTTTTTCGTGGAGATCCAGGGTCAGACTTTCTCCGGATATGCCGTGGGTGATACCCGGTACCGCTTCCGGTTTGTCCCCAAGCGGCCGGGAGATTTCGCGTACCGTACACACAGCCGCATACCCGAACTGGACGGACTCTCCGGGCTTTTCCATGTCGTACCCGAGTGCGCACAGACCCGCCGCTTCGGGAACCTGACTCACTGGTGGTCAGACCGGCTTGAACCGGAGCTGCAGGACGGCATCATCTGCGGAGCCAGGACTGTAAACCGCTGGAGAAAAGAGTATCTCCGGAGCTTTGCCAGCCGTCTTGAGCGGTGCTGTACCGTCAGGCCTCAGGCAGACACCGATCAAGCCTGATCACAGAAGGCCAGGAGCTTTTCCCGCAGAAGATCATACCGCGCCTTTTTTTCCGCCTTACTGAAGTGTACATCCCGGAACTGTTCTGTACAGTCTGTATAGTTCAGTTTCCTGGCACCGAACTGTTCACTGGTCAGGTCAAAAGCACAATCCCCGACCCGATTGAAACAGTGTACACTTCCGTCCCCAAGCGGAACCCCGAACACCTGTCCGCCAAAAATATCCTGTACAAGGAACGCAGTAATCGAGCACTGGCCCCAGGTAGGATTCTCCGCCGTCCACTGGTCCCGCATGCGCGGTGCACATGTCCCGGCACACCAGACGTTTTTCAGGGCATCATACAGGTCAAGTGGTGTCCGGATTCCCCTGTACATTGTGTTCAGCGCCTGCACATCCGCGTTATCCCATCCATAAAAACCGTATTGCATATATTTTCCCATCTTTCGCATTCTCTTACGGGCCGACTGTGTTCCGGACTTTTACCGGCCCAACTCACCGGTCGTAAAAACTATATTGTATTGTGCCGTGTTTGACAAGTGACACTACCCGTCTATGATTTATCACTTTCAGCGTTCCTGTCCCATGTACAAAAGAGAAAGACTCAAAAAGGGCATGGCGGAAACCGCCATGCCCGAATTTTCTGTCATATTACCGATGTTCAGTGTCTCAGTCCAGCCTCTGCGGCACAAACTGCAGGGTTTCACCACGCACCACACCGCGGTCCGTGAGAATGATTCCCGGACGCACAGGCAGTGCCAGAATGGCAATGGCCAGCAGCATCGGGCTGCGATGATCCGAAGCATACTCCACCGCTTCATCCATCTTCTGAATCGCCGGAGCCAGTTCATCCACCGGCAGCGGGCTCATCAGGCCAGCCACTGGCAGCGGCAGCGAGTAAACCACTTTCCCGTTTTCGACATAGCACATACCGCCGCCGATACGTTCCAGTTCCTTGGCTGCCACATACGCATCCACCGGATCCCGGTACGCAATGGTCATATTATGTGAGTCATGTGAGATCGTGGAAGCGACGCATCCATGCATCAGATAGAAATCACTGCAGATCACTGTGGTCATATCCCCGGAGCCATGCCGGTTTACCACACTGATGAACTGGTTCTCGTTTAGGTCAGGAATCACAACACGCCCGTCCTGCACAGGGAACGATCTGTACACCAGTTCCTGGCCAGGCTTCATACTGTCCCGGGAAGCACTGAACACCAGCAGCTTTTCTTCCGCCTTGTCAGAGCACAGGCCGAACACTTCCGGGCCTGTAATCTGCGGAATGTTCACGGTGTTTACGCCAGGGATTGCTGCTTCGCAGGCCTTTTCGCCTACCAGTTCGCCGTTCTTCGCAACCAGTTTCCCTGCCACATAGACAGCCAGAGGCCGCTTGTCAAACCTGAGGTCACTTACCAGCTGAAGGTCTGCCACATAGCCAGGAGCAATGGCGCCGCCATCTTCGAAATGTAGTTCCCTGGCCGCATTGCATGTGCCGAACCGCATGGCGTCCATGGGATCAATCCCGCCCTTGACGCACTCGTTCACCACATGGCTGATGTGTCCCGTCGACAGCAGGTCTGCTGCATGCACATCATCCGTACACAGAGATACCTGATCCCGTACCGGTACACCCTTCACGCCCTTCATGAATTCCTGCACCGTGTCAGACAGGGAAGAGGACTTGATGTTCACGTGCATGCCCATGCGCAGTTTTTCCACGAGTTCGGAAGCCATGCGGACCTCATGGTCACTCACAGGGCCGCCGCACAGGTATGCGCACAGTTCCTTGCCCATGACATAGGGCGCATGCCCCTGAATAAATCCATTGGCTTCCTCGCCGGCTTCAATGATCCCGTGCATCCGCGGGTCGTCCTGGATCACGCCGATGTAATCCATGACTTCTGCCACACCGATCACGCCGTCCTTGCTGAGCAGCTGCGCCACCTCTTCCTTCATGAAAGCAGCGCCTGCGCCTTCCAGGTGCGGTACGGAGGGCACGCAGCTGGGTGCCAGGGTATAAATCCGCAGCGGTGAACGCCGGGCACTGGCCAGCATGTAGTCCACGCCCGGAATGCCCATGACATTGGCAATCTCATGCGGGTCTGTGACTGCGGTCGTGGTTCCCCAGACCACAGCTGCCTTGCCGAAGTTTTCCGGGACCATCATGGTAGATTCCACATGCATATGCACATCAATAAAGCCAGGCAGCAGATAGTTGCCCTGTCCGTCCACCTGTTCGAGTGCGGCCGGCTCACAGGCTTCGCCATGCATGCGCACACGCACAACCACGCCATCCAGAATATCCACGCCTGCCGGATAGATTTCCCCGGTCAGGACATTCACGAGCTGTACATTGTCAATCGAAAGATCACAGGGGATCTTGCCCAGTGCCGCCCGTGTCAGGCGGCTGCGGTCCTTGTTCTCAATCAGCTTCATGCATGTATCCTCCCCAACATATCAGAGTAATTCTGTGCTTCCGTTATCCAATGAACTGCAGGCAGCACAGAATGGTCAGAATCACAGTGAACAGGCTCGGTGCCTTCTGGCGGCTGTCCGTGAACAGGTACCGTGCATAGTGCGTCACGCAGTATGCGACCAGGCCCAGAGCAATACCATTGGCGATTCCGCCGAAAATGGAAACGATGACCATAAAGCCGACGGGGAACCATTCCACACTCTTGAAATCCACATCCTTGAGTGTCTGCATCATGGAAATACCGATAACGATCAGGGCAGGTGCCGTTGCCGCAGTCGGAACCATC